>JBLILW010000094.1:0-8912 GCA_047638435.1 Urechidicola sp. | reverse complement strand
GAGATTCATTATTGTTCATTTGGATTGACTCATTGCATTGGCTAATTGAATTGACTATTTAGAACGGCTCACTCGTATTGGCAGTTCTTTAAATACACTAAACGGGTTTCATTGATGACCAGTTTCTGCAACTGGGGCAATGCCATTGTATCGTGTAGCTTTCATATCCGCATTGGGTACAGACAAATTCAGCCTTGTTTTCTTGCATTGTTTTCAAAAAGTTTGATAACCCTTGCCAGGTATCAACTAACTGTATGGAGTCTGGTCGAAGAAATCGAAACGCAAAGTTATAGACTCCAAAAGACGGCTTTGCTTCCAACACTTCGGATAAGAATTGTTGAGCTTTTTCTGTCTTATTCGTCGCCACATAGTGTTCTAATAAAGCGATAGCAAGACGGCTTGAAGGCTGATGGGCATATTGTTGTTGTAAAAAAACCTGATATTTGTTTGATTCTTTGCCTTTTAGAAGAATTTGTTTTGCTGGTTCAATATACAAGGCCATGTATTCGGGACTTTTTCTTATCAGCCGCTGAAAAACCTTCTTAGCTGCCGAGTTATCTTGTACGTTAAGATACCACTGGATTAATAACAATGCTGCGCGAACACAGCTTTCGTCAACTTCGAGTGCTTTCGTTAAGTTGTCCCGTGCCTTTTTTCGGTTGCCCTTACGAACAGCTTTTTCGGCGGCTTCACACAGGCATTGGCTCAATGAAGTAGTCGCGCCAATATATTTCTGATCAAACAAAGCCTGCGCGCAATCGACAGCCTCATCCCAAGATTTTTCTGCGACATATAAATCAAGTAAATAGCAGTAAGCAATCAGGTTACTGTGATTTAGTTGAATTAATTCTTTAAATAGTTTTTCGGCTCGATCTAACAATCCGGCCTTAAGATAGTCATTGGCCAATTCTTCGATGGCTGTGTTTCGTTGTTTACGACTGAGGTCTGGTCGAGCGAGTAAATTTTGATGTACTTTGATAGCGCTATCAACTTCACCTTTTGATCGAAACAAATTACCAAGCGATAAATGAACCTCTATCGTATTTGGATTAACTTCAATGATTTTTGTGAAAACTTTGATTGCATTTTCAGAGTCGTCTGACAGTAAATAATTGAGCCCCTGAGCGTAGGAGTCAGAGCAGTTTTTGAACTGATTAGGGGTGATTTTTTTTTTAAATGGTCGCCATCTACCAAGCATCCACCCAATGGAGATTGAAAGAAGGACTAATGATAAAAGCCAGAAATCCATTATAAATGAACAGATTTATTTGAACAATGAAAGTTTTTTTTCAACTGAAATGAGCGTTGATTGAATTACGCTATTTTTGATTATTGGCTCGATCTCGTAATTCCTTTCCTGGCTTGAAATGCGGAACGTGCTTTTCAGGAAGGCTAACTTTATCCCCAGATTTGGGATTTCTACCAGTTCTTGGGGGACGGTAATGAAGGCTAAAACTACCAAAACCTCTAATTTCTATTCTTTCACCTGTTGACAAGGCATTACTCATCATTTCGATCAGGCTTTTAACCGCTAATTCGACATCTTTATAAACAAGATGAGTTTGATTTCTCGATAGATTGTCTATCAAGTCTGATTTAGTTAATGACGGTACAAAATCTAATTCCTTCATCACAAGCTCCAACTCAAATTAGCAAAATGGCATAGCAATCTCTGTCGCTATGCCACCTTTATCATCGGGTTACTTTAGAAAAGACAACCTACGAATCCATTTTCTCTTTTAACAAGTCACCGAAACTAGTGGTTACAGCATTATCGCTGTTACTAGTACTTGTACCATAATCCTGCAACGCTTCCTGCTCTTCGTCAGTATCTTTTGCCTTAATTGACAAGTAAACACTGCGACCTTTACGATCCATACCAGTAATCTTAGCTTCTATTTGATCACCTTCATTCATGAAAGATCTCGCATCTTCAACACGATCTTTGGCCATTTCTGAAGCTCTCAACAAGCCTTCAATACCATCACCCAAATCGATTGTGGCTGCTTTGGCATCAACTGCGATAACCGTACCAGTAACAATACTACCCTTTGGCTTATCAGACATGTAGCTTGCAAAAGGATCTTTTTCGATTTGCTTAATACCTAATGAAATACGCTCACGCTCTGGATCAATAGAAAGGACCATTGCATCTAGTTCCTGACCTTTTTGATAATCGCGTACTGCTTCTTCACCTGGCTTGTTCCAGGAAAGATCAGTTAAGTGAATCAGACCATCAATGTTGCCAGGCAATCCTATGAATATACCAAAATCAGTAATCGATTTAATTTTTCCTGAAATGATGTCGCCTTTATTGCTAGTAGACCCAAACTCGTCCCATGGGTTTTGCTTACATTGCTTCATTCCTAGTGAAATTCTACGACGTTCTTCGTCGATTTCAAGAATAACCACTTCGACTTCATCGCCCAATGTGACAACTTTATTAGGATTAACGTTTTTGTTAGTCCAGTCCATTTCAGATACGTGTACCAGACCTTCAACACCATCTTCAATTTCAACAAAACAACCGTAATCAGTGATATTACTGATATGACCGAACAGATGTTGGCCTTCTGGGTAGCGACGCATGATGTTTGCCCAAGGATCATCACCCATTTGCTTAAGGCCGAGTGAAACGCGGTTCTTCTCGCGGTCAAACTTAAGCACGACAACGTCGATTTCCTGTCCGATTTCAACGACTTCTGAAGGATGCTTAACACGCTTCCAAGCCATATCTGTGATATGTAAAAGTCCGTCAATGCCACCTAGATCAAGGAATGCACCGTAATCAGTAAGGTTCTTAACGATACCTTTAACACGTTCGCCTTCTTTCAAGTTCTCAAGTAACTTCTCACGCTCTTCGCTGAATTCTTTCTCAACCACTGCACGACGTGATACGACAACATTGTTGCGTTTCTGGTCGAGTTTGATAATTTTGAATTCGAGTTCTTTTTCTTCAAGATAAGCAGTATCACGTACTGGACGTACGTCAACCAAAGAACCAGGCAGGAAGGCACGGATTTCGCCAATATCGACAGTAAAGCCGCCTTTGACCTTACCAGTGAAACGACCGGTAATAATTTCATCATTCGCTTGCGCTTCTTCCAGACGAGTCCAAGCTCTAGCACGTTTCGCTTTCTCTCTTGAAAGCCGTGACTCTCCGTAACCGTCTTCGAGTGCGTCTAACGCAACTTCAACGATATCGCCGATAGCGACTTCGAATTCACCACTTTCGTTGTAAAACTGTTCTCTTGGAATGACGCCTTCCGACTTCAATCCTGCATTGACGATAACAACGTCTCGATTAATATCGACAACTTCACCAGTGATGATTTCACCGATACGCATATTCATTTGAGTAATGCTTTGTTCAAACATTTCTGCAAAATTTTCTGACATGAGGTATTTCCTAATAATAATTCTATAATTTAGAAAGTCGCTTCTTACTTCTGTTTAGAAGAGACGCCTTCAAAATTACGCTAAGTTAAAAAACCAGGTAGACAGTGCGTCTACTTGGACCGCTTGAACTGACTCGTTATGTTAATTCATCGATATGGGCAGTGACCAAATCAATCACTTGCTCCAAGTCGAGAACGCTAGAATCAACTACAATTGCATCAGAGGCTGGCACTAGAGGAGATTCGGTTCGATTTCGATCCCGTTCATCCCTTTCGGCCAAATCAGCTTGAAGCTCGCTGATATTAGACGATAGACCCATAGCAATCAACTGGTTATGTCGTCTTTGAGCCCTTATTTCAACTGAAGCATACAAAAAGAACTTGAATTTCGCCTGTGGGAATACAACAGTGCCCAGATCACGGCCATCCGCAACTAACCCAGGCGGCTGAAAACAATCTTGCTGCAACGATAATAAACGTTGACGAACGCCTGGGTATTGGGCAATAACTGATGCGACTTCAGACGTTGTCTGTTCTCGTAGTGGAATCGATACATCCACACCATCAAGAAATGGAACACTGAGTTCTTGACCAATTTCAAATCGAATATCGAGATCAGTAAGGGCAGAAAGCACGCTAAGCTCTTGATTTAGATCGGCAGATTTTTGTAGAACTTTTAATGCGGCCGAACGATAAATTGCACCACTGTCAAGCAAATTAAAACCCAATTTTTCTGCTATTCGTAATGCCAAAGACCCTTTACCCGATCCGCTAGGTCCGTCAATGGTAATAACATAAGGCGGGTTCTTTTTTGTCATAAACATTTAACCTTTATTCCGGTACTGGTTGCCAGATCAACAAAACCTGGGAACGATGTATTCACGTTGATGCAATTAACTATTGTAATTATATCAGTAGCACGGATCGAAGCCACACTAAATGCCATTGCGATGCGATGATCTCCATGGGACTGGACTTCGCCGCCGCTAATACTACCGCCCTGAATGCAAATCCCATCCACTGTCGGAACAGCATCAATGCCGAGTGTAATTAAGCCATCTGCCATGA
Organism: Urechidicola sp.; assembly: GCA_047638435.1. Lineage (GTDB taxonomy): Bacteria > Pseudomonadota > Gammaproteobacteria. The sequence continues at coordinate 4,446 of JBLILW010000094.1, read as the reverse complement.
CCTGTATACGATCACTTTCTTTTACTCTTAACTCTTCTGCACCGGTCAAAGTTGTTTTGCCCTCAGCGCAGGCTGCCGCAATAAACAAAACAGGAAATTCGTCAATGGCTAATGGCACTAGCGTTTCTGGAATATCGATACCTGTTAGTTTGGCACCACGAACAATTAAATCAGCAACCGGCTCCCCACCAACCTCTCGTTGGTTAGTGATCGTAATGTCAGCGCCCATTAACTTGAGAATGTTGATTACGCCCGTTCTCGTAGGGTTGATACCAACATGAGTCAATGTCAATTCAGTTCCCAAAGGAGAGATACTGCCCGCAACCAAAAAAAAGGCAGCAGATGAAATATCGGCCGGCACTTCAATATCTGTTGCGGTTAATGTTTGCCCACCTTTTAACTTGATTACTGCACCATTGGTTTCGACCTCACAACCGAATCCGCGAAGCATGCGTTCAGTATGGTCTCTAGTTGGTGCCGGTTCAGTGACCACAGTTTCTCCTTTGGCATAAAGACCAGCCAGCAAAATACAGGACTTAACCTGTGCGGAGGCCATTGGTAGCTGATAGTCAATTGCCGTTAATGTTGATTTACCATGAATTGTCAAAGGGGCCGTACCATTGATGTCACTATCAATCCTTGCCTGCATTGCGAGCAGTGGGTTAATCACTCGATTCATTGGACGCTCAGATAGAGACTCATCGCCGATGAGTGTTGTATCGAAATATTGCCCTGCCAATAATCCGAGCAGCAGACGCATAGCGGTACCAGAGTTACCCATATCAAGACTTGAATCAGGTTGCTTTAAGCCATGCAAGCCGACACCTTTCACCTCGATTCTATCTTCTATAAGCTTAATATCAACACCCATAGCTTGAAAAGATCTCATCGTATTCAGGCTGTCTTCGCCTTGCAAAAATCCGCTGATGTAACTAGTACCTTCTGCGATTGATGACAACATAATTGATCGATGCGACATTGATTTATCGCCGGGAACTCTAATCGAACCACTAGCTGAACCGCCAGGTGTGCATATGAAGCTGCATTCGGATTTGTATTCAGTGCTGGTCATTAACAATTGCCTACTAAGATATCTCTTTCTAATTTTGCCTTCCCAAACAGCTGCAATAACTTGTCAGCATCTTTTTGCTTAATTGCTTCTGCCACTTCATCCAGCTCATTTTTGTAGCCATCGATTAACTCGATTAGAGCATCACCGTTGGCCAGACAAACATCACGCCACATGACTGAGTCACTCGACGCAATTCGAGTGAAGTCTCTAAAGCCACCGGCTGCGTATTTGAATATTTCTTCATGGTCATTCAATCCCGACAAATAAGTTACCATCGAGAAAGCCAGTAAATGTGGCAGATGCGACGTTGCAGCTAATACTTTATCGTGCTGAATGACACTCAAGTACTCGATATTCGCCCCACATTGCTGCCACATGTCAGAAATTTTATCGATACTCGATTGTGAATTCTCCTTCAGCGGCGTCAGAATAACTTTTCTATTTTGATAAAGTTCAGCAATGCCCGCTTCAACACCGCTTTTCTCTGAGCCGGCAATTGGATGACCTGGCACAAATTGAGGTAAGCATCGACCTAACCCAGCCCTAGCTGCTTCGATAACCGAACCTTTGGTGCTGCCGACATCGGTCACAATCGTGTCACTTGTTAACACACTGCTCATTTGTTCGAATATGTTTTGCATCGTACCGAGCGGGACAGAAACGACCACAACATCAGCGCCTTTAACAGCCTCGGCTACGCTATTGCAATAACTATCAATAACCCCTAATTCAATGCCTTTTTGTAGGTTAGTTTGATTTCGTCCACAACCGACAACATGACCGACAGCTTTTGCCTGCTTTAACGCAAGCGCTAGTGAACTGCCGATTAAACCGACACCGATAATAGCCAATCGATTAATCATTGCGGTTACTTAAGAGTTTTTAACATTAGTGATTGTATGATGTGCATCTCTAATTCCTTGCCTCATCTTTATTGGCTCAGAATGACGCTTTAGGGTAAGAACCTAGCACTTTAAATAATGCGGCCTGCTCTTTGAGCCCAATCAATGCCTGCTTAACATTTCCGACATCTTGATGACCGTCGATATCGATGAAAAAGATATATTCCCATTTCCGTTCCGGCGCGGGACGCGACTCAATTTTATTCATACTGATATTATGGTCAGCCAATGGCTGCAAGAGACCAAGCAATGCGCCAGGGTAGTTTTTAGTCGAAATCAACATCGATGTTTTATCATTACCGCTGGGTGCAATGTCTTGATGACCGATGATGACAAAGCGCGTGGTATTGTCCGACAGATCTTCGATATTCTCAAAGCAAATAGCGAGATTAAACACCTCAACAGCTGGTATACCACAAATTGCAGCCGCTGTTTCATCGAGGCTCGCTATTCTTGCGGCCTCAGCATTACTGCTGACAGGAATACGCTCAATATCAGGAAAGTTTTGATTCAACCAGCGTCGACATTGTGCAAATGATTGCTGGTGTGAATAAATATGGGTGATTTTTGACACATCTTGAGACTGATTCACTAGATGATGATGAATGCGCATCTCCACCTCGCCACAAATTTTCAGCTTGGAATCGACAAAGGTATCAAGCGTATGGCTAATCACGCCTTCCGTCGAGTTTTCTACCGGAACTAAGCCGTAGTTGGCATGCCCAGATTCAACCGAGTTAAATACGTCAGGAATGCTGCTCATAGGCACTGTCGAGACCGAGTGACCAAAATGCTTTAAAGCGGCACTTTGAGTAAAAGTCCCTTCAGGACCAAGATAAGCAATTTTTAACGGTTGCTCCAACGCCAGACAAGCAGACATCACTTCGCGGACTAGACGACCTACTTCGTCATCACTTAATGGTCCCTTATTCTCTGATTTAATTCGCTGAATAACCTGAGCTTCGCGATCGGGGCGAAAGAAATTAATAGCGTCACCAGAATGTTCACTCGTTGCTTTTTTGACGTCAGCCACACTAACCGCGCAACGCGCACGTTGGTTAAACAAGTCCAGTAGCTTGCTATCGATACTGTCGATTTGATTGCGTAATTTTTGAAGTGACTCATCACTCTTATTGGCATCATTCATGACTATATTAGCGATTAATCCTCACCCTCTACTGCCGCGCCATCAATATTAACATCATTGTCATCCAATGGGCTTGCAGCTACCGCTTCAATTTGTACCAATTGCTCATTCTCACCGAGTCGAATCAAAGTAACGCCTTGAGTATTTCTAGCGAGTATTGAAATATCATTAATGGGTGTTCGCACCAATGTGCCGGCATTACTAATCAGCATTACTTCTTCATCACCGGTCGTTCTAAACGCACCAACGACACGACCATTTCTTTCGGAGGTTTGGATCGATATTACGCCCTGCCCACCACGTCCCTGGACTGAGAAGTCCTTTACTCGTGTTCGTTTGCCGAAACCATTTTCGGTTGCGAACAAGATTTCACCATCATCTGAATCAGTGGCAATTAACGAGATAACCTCATCATAAGCTTTAATTTTTATACCTCGAACACCGGCAGCAGTTCGACCCATAGCACGAACATCATCTTCAGCGATTCGAATGCCTTTACCGGCTCTGGTGAAGAGCATTAAGTCAGAATTACCAGCGGTGAGCTGGACGCCAATCAAGCTATCTTCTTCGCGTAAATCAAGGGCGATGATGCCATTGGTTCGTGGTCGAGAAAAGCTCGACAGCGGTGTCCGTTTTACCTTACCGCTAGCGGTAGCAAAGAAGATAAACTGATTTTCTGGGTAATCACGCACAGGTAATATCGCTGTAATACGCTCATTCTCTTCCAATGGCAATAGGTTAACCATGGGTCTTCCACGTGCAGTTCTGCTACCAATGGGCAACTGATAAACTTTTTGCCAGTAAACCTTTCCACGTGTCGAGAAACAAAGCAACGTATCGTGTGTGGATGCAGAAAACATTTGCTCAACGAAATCTTCGTCTTTTACTTTAGTTGCCGCCTTACCACGACCACCTCGGCGCTGTGCAGTATATGATTCTAGTGGTTGTGCTTTAGCATACCCAAGATGAGATATGGTCACGACCACATCTTCTTCTGTGATTAAGTCTTCAACGGTTAAATCAGAATGATCGATCAAAATTTCGGTACGACGAGGATCTGAAAACTGCTCTTTGATCGCTACCAGTTCTAGTCTAATTTCTGACTTCAGACGCTCGTCACGTTCTAGAATGTCGAGTAAGTCTTCGATTTTTTCGAGTATTTCTCGATACTCATTAATAATCTTATCTTGCTCAAGACCTGTCAGTTTATGTAATCGTAAATCAAGAATTGCTTGAGCCTGACGTTCAGTCAATCGATAAGTGCCGTCTAGCAAACCACAATCAGAAGGAATGCCTTCAGGACGTGAAGACTGTGCGCCCGCACG
>JBLILW010000093.1:0-9030 GCA_047638435.1 Urechidicola sp. | reverse complement strand
TGCGTTTATTCTGGACAAAAACAAACCCTGGAAGCATCTGCCGTCATCATGGTTACGTCAAGAGTGGGCAATGATGACTTGTGGAATGAACTAGTCGCCCGTGAAAGGGAATGGGCGGAGCATGGTGTTAAGTCGATAAAGCTGATTGGCGATGCTGAGTCACCAGCACCTATTGCCTGGGCTACTTATGCTGGTCATCGTTATGCGCGTGAGTTAGATATGCCTGATATTGGAGACGATTTACCATTTCGTCGTGAAGTAGCTCAATTAAAGTCTTAACTTTGCCGCTGGTTTACTGAAAGTTAGAAATTGGGTGGTGTGGCAGCTGTCACGACTTCGCATTCTTCTTGATCGATATTACGAAAACGGTGGGGAACCCTGGCATCAATATAGAAGCCATCACCCGCTTCGAGTAATCGGGTCCTGTCCCCAATAGTGAGTTCCATACGACCACGTACTACGACACCAACCTCTTCACCATTATGCGTAATTAAACTTTCCCCAGTGTCACCTCCAGCGGGGTAGTGTTCATGCAGGAACCGAATTTTTCGGTCTTTCCGATCGGCACCAACCATGCGGAAGGACATGCTGCCATCAGACATTTCAACCAGTTCATCTTTTTTGTAATGAATCTTTTCTTCAACTTCTTTTCTATCAGAAAAAAAATCGATTAGAGTCATCGGAAAACCACTTAATACTCGAGTTAAGGAATCTACCGAGGGGCTGACTTTATTACTTTCGATAACAGATATTGCACTATTAGGAACGCCAGCACGCCGACTCAGCTCGCGCTGGGACATGCCATTACGCTTTCTCAGTTCCTTTAACCGTTCACCAACATTAATCGAAGTCATTAAATTTTGTCATCTCTTTAAAGATTTACCCTAAGTCCGACAGGCTCTTAAGCTAGAAGCCTTCGTAACCCTGCAATACATTAACCGCATTGATGCCAATCTCTTTTACCGCATAGCCCCCTTCCATGATAAACAGGGTTGGCAGTTTGAGCGCACCTATAGTGGCACCATAGCGTTTAAAATCGTCACACTGTAATTTGAAAAAAGAAATCGGATCATGTTCAAATGTATCGACACCCAGTGATATGATCAAAGCGTCGGGTGAGTAATTCGCTATCTTTTTACAGGCTTGATCTAATGCACCTCCCCATGTTTTGAAGTTAGTACCTGGTCCCATCGGATAATTGAAATTGAATCCTTCACCGTCAGCAGCACCCTTTTCATCGTCATAACCAAGAAAGTGAGGAAAGGCGTCTTTTGGATCACCATGTAAAGAAAGGAACATCACGTCGGACCGGTTGTAGAATATATCCTGAGTACCATTGCCATGATGGAAGTCAACGTCAAGTATAGCCACTCGACTCGCCCCTTGGTCTATAAATGCCTGTGCCGCAACAGCCGCGTTGTTGATAAAACAATAACCGCCATACATGTCGCTAGATGCGTGGTGACCTGGTGGACGACATAGCGCAAAAGCTTCCTTGGCACCATTTCTAATGGCATCCTGTGCGGTTAGTGCAACATTGGCGCTGGCACGGGCAGCTTCCCAGGTGCCGTTAGATATCGATGTGTCACCACCCAATGCGTAATAACCTATTTGACCGTCGATATGGTTTGGAATACGTTGTCGCGGCATTGCTCTGGAAGGCCAAACGGTTGGCATCGCTTCACCCTTATACCCTTTGGCAACCCATTCGTCCCAGCATTGCTCAAGAAAAGTGAGAAAACCAACATCGTGAATTCGTGTTATTGGATCAAGCCCAAACTCTTTCGGCATGATAATGTCGCCCATTTTTTCAGACTTCAAGCGCGCCAGAATATATTCAGCTCGCACTGGGCATTCAAACGGGGGAACCATTTCTCCACCATAAAGTTCCGTTTTGGAATCCCGTAACTGGTGTTTCTCGCTATAAACTGACAACATATTTCATCTCTAAATATTATTTTTCTAACTATCTGGTTTTTAAAATCGGATTCTTTTATCTAGTTGCCAGTCAGGCTTTTCAAAAACCTGCTCGTAGGCAAGCGCAGCAGTAAAGACGCGCTGATCATCATAAGTTCTGGCAACAATCTGGATGCCACTTGGCACACCATTGGATGTCAATCCACTAGGCATCGAAATGACCGGGCAGCGACTCAACATGTTAAACGGGTAGGTCATGGACCAGTGTTCTTCATCAAGTTGCTTAATGGTATTATTAATGTGAATGTCGCTGGCCGGCCAGGAAAATTCAGCGGGCACGCCACTGGTGGCCAGGGTCGGACATATGAATACATCGTATTGATCCATCAGCGGACCAAATTCATCGTACATTTTTACCGTAGTTTCGATAGAGTTTATAAAATCCTGCTGGGTTGAGCTTAAGGCGTTTTCAAGAAACCATTTGGAATAGTCTGTTAAATCGTCACGATTAGTTTCAAGTAAGCTGGCAATTGTTGACGCCCAGCCATGTGCCCAGTAGTGATGGACCGCATCTATTATAGATTCATCCCAGCCAATTTTAACTCCGACTACAGTTGCCCCTAATTGACGAAAAACTTCTAGAGCCTGTTCAGTATTCTTACGAACGCTTTCATCGACTTCAAAAAAACCGAGGTCCATCGAATAGGCTACCTTCCATCCCTTCAGACTATCGACTGGCTTGTGATCAATTTTTACGGTTTCACGTAACGATGCAATGTCTTTATTATGTGGTCCCGAAATAACGTTTTGCATCATTGCTGCATCGGCAACACTGCGAGCCATAGGACCTGAGTGACTATAAAAATCTAAATTGAATACAGGTATTTCTGGATTGCGGCCATAAGGTGGCTTGTATCCAACAAGGCCACATTGGGCTGCTGGAATCCGGATCGACCCACCAATGTCGGTGCCGGTTGCGAGCGTGGAAGTACCCGCTGCGAGTGACGCGCCTGACCCACCAGAAGAGCCACCAGGGCTGATATCAAGATTCCAGGGGTTACGCGTTACACCCCATAAGCGAGAGTGGCAGGCGCCAAGCAAGCAAAATTCAGGCGTGGTTGTTTTAGTATGGCAAATGGTACCTGCATCTAGCAAACGATCAATAATGACATCGCTCTCATCATCCACACGGTGCTGGTAAACCAAAGAAGAACTGGTGCGCCGGGTACCCTTTAATTTGAATTCATCTTTGACGGCCAGTGGTAGGCCTTCGAGCGGTCTTTGCGTACCTTTCTGATAACGATTTTCAGCTAGTTTCGCTTGTTCAATAGCTTGCTCAAAATAGCTATCGGTAAATGCATTGATGTGTGGTTCGATTAATTCTGATCGCGAAATCATGGCTTTCATGAGTTCGACTGGAGATAGTGATTTATTTTTAAAGGCTGCTAGTGCGTCAGTACCATTAAGGTAAACGAGTTCATTATCAGACACTGGTTTCTCCAGAATAATTGCACCCGGAACACCGGGTGCAATATGTGTTCATCACTGATTACAAAGGCCTGGCAAAGTACTTACAGTAATACTTTGGTCCAAACTCTGTCATATAACTTGATTGACTTACCACTACAGGTTTCGCTGAAATGAACGGGAACACTAGAATCAATATTTATTTCAGGTGCCAATCCTAGTTCAGGATCAATAAATGCGGCGATAGCAGTGCCATCCAGAGGCGATGCATAACGGTTAAAATTGGATATGGCAGCACCATTTTTAGCATCCATCATGAAGTTCATGAATTTTTCAGCGTTGGCTTTATTAGGCGCGCCTTTTGGAATTACCAGACTATCAAACCAACCGATAATACCTTCCTTAGGATGAACATATTTAAGCTGTGTTACACCATCTCGGAGGCGGGTTTTCATGGAGTAACCATCCCACTGACTACTCACCAACACTTCACCACTGGCTAGGTTACCCACCATTGTTTCAGAGTTATAAATTTTCACATGTGGCTTTTGATTAAGCAGCAAAGCCTGTACTTCTTTCATGTCACTAGGATCTTCGTTGCATTGCTCATGACCCAAGTACATTAGTGCTAACGGGATCACCTCATCAGGTGTTCTGAAAACCTGGATTTTGCCTGAAACAGAATCATTCGGCTCAAAAAATTCTTTTAGTGAATTAGCTGGACCATCATAGCCATCCATGTTGATTGAAAACGACGTTGTACCCATTTGATAAGGAATTGAGTATTCTTGCATAGGATCCCATGGGGGACTCTGCCAACGGTTGTCGACGTTTTTATAATTAGACATACCTTTGACGTTTACTTTTTCAAGCATGCCTTCAGAAATCATGATGGTTACAAAGTTTTGGCTAGGTACAACGATATCGTAGCCAGTTGCACCCGACTTTAGCTTCGCCAGTAGAGTTTCGTTTGAATCATAGGTATCGAGATTAACTTTAATACCGGTTTCCGTTTCGAACTGAGCAATCAGATCGTCAGGTGTATAGTCTACCCAGTTGTAAAAATTTAACTCTTCTGCGGCGAACGTCGCCGAACTAAACATGGCTGCAGCTGCAATGATGCTAGCCTTTCTCTTCATATTAGTGAACATGGTTACTCCCCTCGTTTTGCTTTGATATAAACCAGTAAGCCCCGACCAGTGTCAGTGATATAAGAAACAGGACGGTTGATACTGCATTAATTTCAGGTGAAACACCTAAACGGATCATGCCGTATATATACAACGGCAAGGTTGTGGCGCCTGCTCCAGCGACCATCAACGAAATGATAAAATCATCAATAGAGATAATGAAAGCGAGTATCGCACCTGCAAAAATTCCTGGCTTTAGCTGTGGCAAAACAATGTGCCAGAGAACTTTTGCATCATTCGCATAGAGATCTCTTCCTGCCTCTTGCAAGGTTTCATCCATTCCGGCGAGCCGGGCCCTAATCGGCATAAACGCAAATGGAATACAGAAAACAACGTGTGCAACGATAATGGAGGTAAGTCCTAGCGGAAACTTTATTGCAGCAAAAAAACTGAGTGTCGCGACTGCGGTCGCTATCTCAGGCACCAGTAATGGCAGACTAATGACTCCAAGACATAAAGTTTGACCCTTGAACATGCCTTTGGACAGGATGAGCGCCGCCATAGTGGCGAACAAGGTCGCACAGACCGTTGCAACTACACCGACAATTAAACTATTAATGATGGCGTTTTGAATTGCCTCGTTAGAAAAAGCCTTCACGTACCATTTAGTGCTAAATTCAGTCCACACTTGAGCAATACGATTGTCATTGAATGAGAATGCGATTAATACCGCAATAGGCCCATAAAGGTAGACGAAAAATATACAGGTCCACCATTTTAGCCAGAGAATTTTCCCTTTGTTTGAGTTGCTACTGGACCGCCCAATGTTGCTCGCCATTTCTATTTCTCCAGATAGGCGCTTTTACGCGATGCCTTGATGTAAAAGTAAGAGCCAAAGGCCACTAACATCAGTAGCAACATCGTTAACGCACCACCAAAAGGCCAGTTGCGAGCCGAAGAGAATTGAAATTGAATTAAGTTGCTTAACATCATTTTCTTGCCACCGCCCAATATAGAGGGGGAGATGAAATCACCTAGGCTGAGTACGAATACCAGGATACAGCCTGCGATAATACCCGGTGCGCAAAGTGGCATTACAATACGTTGGATAACAGCCCATCGATCAGCATATAAATCATGAGCAGCTTCGATCAATCCAAAATCAATTTTTTCGAGGCTAGCGTAAATAGGTAGAATCATTAACGGTATGTAGCTGTAAACCAGCCCCACTCCGATGGCCATATTGCCGTACATCATTTCGAGCGATTCATCAATCAACCCCAGGGCGAACAAAGGTTGTTCGATCATGCCATCTTTGCCCAATATGAGTATCCACGAATAGGCGCGAATCAGTAAATTAGTCCAGAATGGAATGGTGACTAGCAGTAATAAAATATCGCGTCGCTCGGACGGCTGTTGCACGATGTACCAGGCTACAGGAAATCCGACCAGGAATGAAAGTGTTGTGCCGATGGCCGCGAGTACGACTGAACGCCAGATGATCTGAAGGTAAACCGAGTCAAAAACTAGCGTGTCGTCGAGGTCACGATCAAAAAATAGTTGTATCCAAGCGTCGAGACTGAAACCGGCTTCTACGCCGCCGTAGGAATCAGCCGGTTTAAATGAGTAAAGGCCCAGTAGGGCGATTGGTAACACCATGAAAATAAAAATAGTGATTAGTGCTGGTGCCAGTCCAAGCCATCTTCGGGTAATAGGATTGCTTGGCAGTTTGATTTCCATGATTAGTGGTTAATCTTCCAGCAGGGTTGCAGCCCCGTTCGGTACGCTCAGTCCGACGGCATCACCAATCGATGGTAATTGCTGATCCAGATCTACGTTCTGGCATCGTACTTCCAGCTCGGTTGAATCATCAATCTTTATATTGAGGTAGGTATCAGTCCCCATATAAGTGGATTCGGTTACTGTTCCCTGAAGGTGTCCATCGCCGCTTGCTACCAGGCTGAATTTCTCTGGTCGGATGCCAAGAGTGACCTGATCACCAATCTTGTGTTGTGACGATTTATACACAGAAAATTCGATATTGTTATGAAAGCAAATGTAGCTGTCCTCATTCTCAGAACTAACCTTGGCATCGACTATATTGACATCGCCAATGAAGTTCGCGACGAAACGATTTCTTGGTCGTTCATAGATCATTTTAGGTGAATCTAGCTGTTGTAATTCACCCTGAGACATGACGGCAACTCGGTCGCTCATAGACATCGCTTCCTCCTGATCATGGGTCACAAAAACAAAGGTAATGCCTGTTTCTTTCTGAAGGCGTTTAAGTTCCATCCGCATCGCCTGACGTAACTTTAAGTCTAAGGCCGACAGTGGTTCGTCCAGAAGCAGAACCTTCGGCTTAGGTGCCAATGCTCTTACTAATGCAATTCGTTGCTGCTGTCCGCCGGACAATTGGTTTGGCATACGGTCACCAAATGTTTCCATTTTCACTAGCGACAGCATTTCTTTTACCACTGAAGCAATTTGTTCCTTGCTCTCACCTTTCATTTTCAAACCAAAACCAATGTTTTCAGCAATTGTCATGTGCGGAAAAAGGGAGTAACTCTGGAATACAGTATTAACCGGTCGATCATTTGGATCGAGCCCTTCAAGGTGATCGCCATACAACAGGATAGCGCCATCTGTCGGTTGTTCGAATCCAGCAATGAGCCTTAATAAAGTAGTCTTGCCACACCCAGAAGGGCCGAGCAGGGTAAAAAATTCATTGTCATGGATTTCGAGGCTGACATTGTTAAGTGCGACGATCGGTGGATCACTGGCGTAATGTTTAACGACATTATTGACTGAAATAGCAGGAATTGGTTTATTCATTAAACAGCGGCTAATCAAAATTTTTGGCGACGCTTCTGAGATTAAAAATCATTCTCGCGCCATGCCTTTTATTATGCTTCCAATTTAATCGCGGCGCCTCACGGTCAGTTATTCCGACAACAATTAATTCGATATCGTGAATGCTATTCCCACCATGATCAATATATCGATCAGAAGAAGTCCAATAATTACTTAATTTAAAATAGTTGTCAACGATGAATTATGAGTGATTTCTCGGAGTAGTCTGGTTAATATTTTTTAAACTTAGAGTTTAATAAATAATATTTTAGCCGTTTTGACTGATTTTATAAGTCAGGTACTATCATTAAACTGATAATACAGAGTTAATGAATAATGACTTGTAGCTCGATTATTCCTTTGCTACTGTTCTATATATTGATCACTACTTGAGCCGCAGTACTACTCAAGTTTGATTGTCACATTATCTTTGGTCGTATTCCGATGGACAATTATTCTCACAAAGTGGGTCAGTCTGAACCTCGCTGTCGCTCTTACTACGCTGAAACGATTCACAACGAAACCAGTTATCAGCCACTCAATGACGATATTCAGGTCGATGTGGTTATCGTTGGTGGTGGATTTACCGGTGTTGCATCAGCAATAGAGCTTTCCGAAAGGGGCTATAAAGTTGCGATTCTTGAATCCAATAAAATAGGCTGGGGTGCAACGGGTCGTAACGGTGGGCAAATTACTGGCAGCCTTTCGGGTGACCAGGCCATGATTCGTCAACTCAAACGTAAAATTGGAACTCAAGCTGAAGATTTTGTCTGGGGCCTACGCTGGCGCGGGCACGATATTATAAAAAAACGTGTCGAAAAATATGGCATTCAGTGCGATTTAAAATTCGGCCATTTGCATGCGGCTTATAAACCAGGTCATATGAAGGAGCTGCAAGCGAGTTATGACGAGGCAGTCGCTAGAGGCATGGGTGATGAAGTTCGTCTGATGTCTGCGACTGAAATCCCCGATATTCTGGAAACCGACATATATCACGGTGGCTTACTTAATCAACGTAACATGCATGTGCATTCTTTGAATTTATGCATTGGAGAGGCGAGGGCGGCCGAAAGCCTGGGTGCTCAAATTTATGAACACAGCGAAGTGCTTGATATTATCGACGGTGTTCAGACTAAAGTAGTGACAAAGCACGGCAGCGTCGTCGCTGATACGGTGTTGCTTGCAGGTAATGCTTATCATCGTCTCGGTGGTAAACCGCTCAAGGGCATGTTGTTCCCGGCATCACTCGGCAATCTCGTGACAGTACCCTTGGGCGACGAGATTGCTAATAAAATAAATCCACACGACCTGGCAGTTTACGACTGCCGGTTCGTGCTCGACTACTATCGACTCACTGCCGATAAAAGGTTGATGTTTGGTGGTGGTACAAACTACTCGGGCCGTGATTCGAAACGAGTGGCCCAAGAGCTACGGCCAGCCATTGAAAAAACCTTCCCGCGTTTAAAGGGTATCGATATAGAGTTCGAATGGACTGGTAAAGCAGGGATTGTTATTAATCGAATACCCCAGTTAGGCAAGCTATCGCAAAATGTCTATTACGCACAGGGCTATTCGGGTCATGGTATCGCGACTACGCATTTTGTTGGTGAGATTATGGCCAATGCGATCGATGGCAATGCCGATTCATTTAATATTTTTTCCG
>JBLILW010000092.1:0-9054 GCA_047638435.1 Urechidicola sp. | reverse complement strand
AGCCCCCAAATTTTGCAGTTGCAAACTGAACTGGCCGCGATGGTAGCACCCGCAGCAAATCAACTCCCTGCGTCAATGACCGTCAGCACAACGCTCAAAAAAGGCGTCTATCATACAACGGCTATAACGACGACTGCGGGCATAACCCTCACCTTTGATGGCGAAGGCGTGGAAGGCCATTGGCTGATCAATAGCGATTCCTTCATTGCCTTTGGTGCGAGCACGAAAATTAAATTGCTCAATGTAACCGATAACAGCACGATTACCTGGAATGCTGGAAGCTACACCGAAGTTGGCGCAAGCGCGGAACTCAAGGGTACTTTTTTTGCGGGTTCCTACATCTTGACTGGGGAAAGCACTAAACTAGAAGGGATCGGTGGTGATTGTGGCGGTATGTTTACCGCGACTGGGGCCGTCACTTTTGGCGCCAGTAATTTAATAGGATCACCAGGTTGCACAGTGGCTGGCCTTGATCATTTCGTGATCAGCTATGACACTAGCGGCATTCATTGCGCCGCCGAAATGGTTTCTGTAGCCGCTAAAAATAAAGATGGTTTAACCACAACTGACTACACCGGCACTATCATACTGGACACCCAAACTGGCAAAGGCAGTTGGAGTTCATTCGCTGGCAACCAGGGTAGCTTTGTTGATGCCACAGTCAATGATGGTTTAGCCACCTATGCGTATACCGCAGCGGATAATGGCGTTGCAAGATTTTCACTCTATTACCCCGAAGGCACTGCAAACTTTAATATCGATGCCTACGATGGCGATATTCGCGATAATGATTTGGATAGCAACATCACATTTTCAGCCAGTGGTTTTACGGTAACTGCATCTGCCTTGAGCAACCCACCACCCAACCCGATCGACGATTCAATTGGCACACAAACCGCTGGTTCCTCTTTTTTTGTTTATCTCACTGCCTACGGTACAGAAGCAACAGCCACCGATTCAAAATGTGGCATTATCGAAACCTACACTGGAAGTAAAAACCTCACCCAAACAACAACACACGTTAATCCTTCAAGTGGTGCAGTTTTAGCAACCGGTGGCAGTGCGATAACATTCACCAATGGGCAGACATTTTTCAGCACAAAGTATAAAGATGCAGGTCAAATTCGGCTGACTTTTAGCGATGCTATCATCAGTGGTAGCAGTAGTGATTTTGTGGTCAAGCCAGCGAGCTTTGATATCGCGCTTAGTGGTAGTAATCAAACAGCCTCCGATCAAGATGGCAGTGTGTACATTTCTGCAGGGAGTGATTTCACCATCACCGTTACCGCTAAAGACTCAGAGGGCGATACAACCCCTAATTTTGGCCGCGAAAATAGTGCAGTGATTCCCTCCTTAACGCATAGCCTTTTTTCACCTAACCCGGGTGTTGCCGGTAATCTAAGTGGTAATTTAAGTAAGAACTCTGATCCGGCTGAATTCACAGGTTCATTTAACTGGAGTGAGGTTGGTATTATTAATTTAACGGCTTCTATCGAAGATTATCTGAGCCCTATGGCAGCGACCGATGCTGATGTTTCTTCAACCTTGGATAATGTCGGTCGGTTTACCCCAGCCAGCTTTTCAATTACATTGCCTCAAAATGGCGTGTTTGAAAATGCTAACGCCTCTGTCTCTGCTGACAATACCCACACCTATATAGGACAACCATTTTCGTATGGCACTGCTACACGACCGGCGTTTACCTTAAACGCACTGAATGCCTCTGGTGGCATTACTCAAAATTATTCTGGCGACTGGTCCAAATTAATCGATACGGGTATCGATTTCACCAAACCCCGTAGTGATCGAGTGAAACTGGGGTCCACCAGTGTATTAATGCCTGTTGAATACACGAAGGCGACCACAAGTCTCGTCATTCCTTCCGGCAATGGGACATTTAATTTCGAGTTTACTAATGATAGCTTTGTTTATACTCGTGATGCGAATAGCCGAGTAATACCTTTTGAACCAACGATTGATTTAATCATTGTCAGTATTACTGATAGTGATTCGATCACCACTAGCGTAGTCAATACCACACTAACGCCTGTTGCGCACAATACAGGCAATACCGATATGCGGTTTGGTCGTCTTCGCATGGACAGTGCACACGAATCTGACCAAGTCAAACTGCTAATACCCATGAGGATTGAAATTTTTAACGAGGCAAAGACTTTTGAAATTCATACCGATGACACCACCACTCAGATTACTGATGCTAATTTAATGCTGTTGTCCGATGATCAACTCAGTACAACAGGCGCTTCCACACTAACCATTGAGCACCCAACAGTCCTGTCGGGTATTTTAGATGTCAACCTGTCACCACCTGGCGATGGTATTGAGGGTTATATTGACGTAACACCTGATTTGAGCACCGCTGGCGCCAATTTGGAGTGGTTAAGATACGATTGGAGTAACGGAACTAACGCCTTCAACGAAAACCCGACGGCTAGAGCAACCTTTGGCATTTACAAAGGTAATTCGGTCTATATTTATATTCAGTAGCCCTTCCCGCGATACTGTTAATCACGTAGCTGAAACGAAAACTGCTGCCGGCGACCAATAAAAGCAATCAGCACAAGGACCGGAATGCCCATCAGTGCGGTGGCTAAAAAGAACTCTGAGTAACCTATAGCATCGACCATGGTGCCGGAATAACCACCCAGCACTTTGGGCAGGAAAGTCATCAGCGAGGTAAATATCGCGTACTGCGTAGCCGTAAATGAAATATTGGTCAAGCTGGATAAAAAGGCTACAAACGCTGCACTCGCGATTCCTGCCGACAGGTTGTCAGCTGAAATGACAATATACAACCAGGTGATGTCGTGTCCTTTCGAAGCCAGCACCATGAACAGCAGATTCGTCACTGCCGATAACAAACCACCCAGAAACAACACTCGAATCACGCCAAAACGCATCGACAGCAATCCCCCCATAAACCCACCGACAATGGTCATTAAGAGTCCGAAGGTTTTCACCACGCTGGCAATTTCAGGTTTAGTAAACCCTAGGTCCTGGTAAAACACGTTAGAAATCACACCTAAAACAATGTCAGAAATACGATATAACCCGACCAGCGCGAGTAAAAGGCAGGCCAGCGAAAGGCCGTAGCGCTGGAAAAAATCTTGTATTGGCGCAAGGTAAATTTGGTTGAGCACGCTGTACTCGATGATTTTCATTTTGACCAAACCTAATGCGAATACCCAGGCTACTGCAATCGCCAGCAAGAGTCGGGGTACGTTGGGCAGTGCCGGGCTAAGGTAAATACTAGCGATGAAAGCACCAACAACTAAAACAAAAAATAGCAGTATACGAGAATAGCCATTGCTGTTTTCAGCCAGATCAAATTGTGACTGTCTCTTGGGCTCCCTGATAATCAGTGTCGTGATCACACCAACCAACATCACCATTGCCATTAGCAAATAAGTTGACTGCCAAGCTTGATATGAATAAGCATCACGATTAGACCCAAGCCAATGAGCAATAAACAACGAGCCTGCGCCAGACACCAGCATGCCAATACGATAGCCAGCGATATAAGTCGCCGACATCAATGCTTGTAAGTCCGGTTCGGCTGACTCGATTCGATAGGCATCAATCGCAATATCCTGAGTCGCTGCAGAAAAACCCAGCATCACTGCGGCCATTGCCATTAGCGTTAAACTACTCGAACTCGCTTGCGGGTCGACAGACGCCATCAGACCAATCGACAATATGATGGCCAGTTGCCCGAATAGCATCCAGCCACGGCGCCTGCCCAGCCATTGAGTTAACAGAGGAACCGGTATGTGATCGACCAGCGGTGCCCACACGAACTTAAACGAAAAACCAAGTGCCGCCCAGCTAAAATAGGTAACGGTCGCTCGCTCAACCCCCGCTTCACGTAACCACAGGCTCAGCGATGAAAAAATCAGCAATAAGGGAATGCCTGCTGAAAACCCTAGGAATAAAAGAGTTACTACTCGGGGATGAGTAAAGCCCTTTAGAGTTGCCTGCCAGCTTTTCTTGGTTAATTCATCATTCATTGAAAGTAATTACGTCTCACGCTGGTGAAAAGTCATAGTCTAGTATCAACGGCGCGTGATCGGAAAACCGTTCATCTTTATAGACAGAGGCACTCTGAATTAAGTCTTTTAGACCCGGTGTCACCATATGGTAATCAATACGCCAACCGACGTTCTTGTCCCAGGACTGTCCTCGGTTTGACCACCAGGTATATTGCTCTTCGCGCTGGTCGACCTGCCGAAAGCCATCAACAAAACCAACACGATCAAACAGGTCATCGAGCCAGGCTCTTTCTTCGGGCAAGAAGCCTGAGTTTTTTTGATTGGGTTTCCAGTTTTTTAAATCAATATTTTGATGTGCAATATTCCAGTCGCCACAAATGATGAATTCTCGCCGTTTGCGTCGCAATGATTGCAAATGCAGCATGAAGCTTTCCATAAAACGAACTTTCGATTCCTGTCTATGTTCGCCCGACGAACCTGACGGCGCATACAAAGAAATGACCGATAAATTGGCATAACGATATTCAATATAACGACCTTCGTTATCAAACTCAGACTCACCAAAACCTCGAATAATCTGCAACGGCTTATGCAAACTATAAATAGCCGTGCCGCTATAACCTTTCTTAAGCGCATCACAATAATGGCTCACGTAGCCTTCTGGGTGGAACATTGGATCTTCAAGTTGATCCAACTGCGCTTTTGTTTCCTGAATACAGACAAAATCAGCCTGCTGCGTCTTCAACCAATCGAAGAAACCCTTACGTGACGCGGCACGGATACCATTGGTATTGACTGAAATTACTCGCATAAAGACATTTCTCGGTAGGGTTTAAGTTAAATATCGGGCATCTCTAAAAAAGTGCTTTTTTTCGTGACTGTTTTTTCTCTTCGGCAATCGAGGAAAAAGTGCATTTTTAGAGATGTCCTACTTTCATTCGTAAAATCTGGCGTTATGATACATCAGTTAATTTTCATCTGGGTAACCCATGCAAGAATTTCAATCACGTTTTCTCGATTATTGCCTGCAACGAGGCGCACTTAAATTTGGTGAGTTCACGTTAAAGTCTGGGCGCATCAGCCCCTATTTTTTCAATGCTGGTATCTTCAATACTGGCGCCGATCTAGCGGCGTTAGGCTCCTTCTATGCCGAAGCAATTCAGCATGCCAATATTGATTTCGACCTGTTGTTTGGCCCGGCCTACAAGGGCATTCCACTCGCAGCTATTACTGCCAGTAGCCTCTATCAATATCATCAACGTGATATCCCGTATGCGTTCGATCGCAAAGAAGCGAAAAACCATGGCGAAGGTGGCATCACCGTCGGTGCCCCAATCCAGGGCCGAGTAATGATTATTGATGACGTTATTACCGCAGGCACCGCCATCCGCCAGTCACTCAAATTAATCCAATCTTTAGGTGCAACGGTCTGTTCTGTGACCATTGCCCTGGATCGTCAGGAAAAAGGACTGGGTGAACTATCTGCTATACAGGAACTTGAGGCACTCGGTATCCGCGCTGTACCCATCATCCAACTCGCAGACATTTTGAAATACCTCGAAGCCAATAACCAATCTGAGCACTTAAAATCAGTGAGCGAATATCGCAGTCGTTACGGTATCGAATAAAGGACACCTTTGATACAACCCACCATACTGGCGCCTAATCTCAAAGTGAACTCTCACTAGAGCCTCCTGTCTATTAAACTATTAATTCTGGAGGCACCAATGTTACGACTGCTACTTTTTACCTGCTTGGCCGCATTGCCCGCATTTGCAGCAGAAAAACTAATCGTAGACAGCGGCACAAATCAAACCACCGTTGTCGAACTCTATACCTCCGAAGGTTGTAGTAGCTGCCCTCCGGCAGACAAATGGTTCAAGGCGTTGACCGCGGCACCCAGACAGGACCTCAATATTTTGGCGCTAGCATTCCACGTTGACTACTGGGACTACATCGGATGGAAGGACCGTTTTGCCGACCCTAAACACACCAGTCGGCAGCGCCAGTTAGGCCTCAATAATCGACAACGATCTATTTATACGCCTGAATTTTTCGTCGATGGTAAAGAAGCTCAAGGCACCCGAAATGTGCTTTCTCAGATCCGCCAAAACATAAGCAAGAAATCACCCATACGCCTAAAACTGTCAGTATCCAAGAATCAGCATTCTTTTATGGTCGAGTTAGAAACCACCGTAACCGGAGTAGAAACTAACAGCTTGCAACATCGTTACTTTGTTTATGAAAACGCTTTATCAAGTGATGTTAAACTTGGGGAAAATGCCGGTGAGGTACTGAACCATTCGCAAGTCGTTCGATACATGAGCGCCGCATTCAACTCGAGAGAAAATGACAGCCATAGCATAAAAGTCAACCCAGACTGGAAGCTCGACAATATCGGAATCGCCGCATTAGTAACCACCGCTGACAACGAACAATACCTACAAGCAGTCTATACGCCCATCACGTCTTTATTAGAATAGAAATCGATGAAATAATGAGTGTTTTACACTATGATAGGATTAGAAACTTATCAGGGAGCACCCGTTGTTATCAAATTAGGTAACTTTGAGGTGTCAAAACACCGAACCGCTATTTTTTTTGATGAGACTGATTAATACTAAAGTCATCCAACTGTTGCTAAGCATCAGCCTCTGCATCTCTGTCACCTTGACCCAGGCTGAAGTTGTATACAAGTGGATTGATGATAACGGTAGTATTCGCTATACCGACCACCCACCGATCAAAAAAGAACACCAAACCCTCAATGCTCATGGTGTTGTGATTAAAAGCACCGAAGCCCCAAAAACTGAAAAAGAATTGGCCGACGAAAAAAAAGTCCACGAACTCGCTCAGAAAAAGCTCGAACAAGAAAAAAACCAAAAACAGGCGCAAGATGCTAAAGATCGCGTGTTATTGATGACCTTCAGTTCAGAACAGGAATTAGGCCTGGTACGGGACAATCGAATTGAAGTAATCGACTCCGTCATTCGCTTAATAGAAAAAAGTATCGTCACCACCAAGCAAAGATTAGCCAGACTTGAAACTGATGCCGAAACACAATACCTGTCCAAGGGACAGGAAGTACCCGGAGGACTAGCGCAAAACATCGAGCATTTCACCAAAAAACTCGATGCACGAAAAAGTCAACAACGCCTAAAACAAGTTGAAAAAGATAAAATTAATCAGCAGTTTGCTCTAGATCTAGATAGATATCGTCTATTAAAAGGCTTATAAATACTAACGGGAATGCCGCGTTATCGGATTTATTGCCATACAACTCCAATTCTAGATTAGCCTTTGATCAGCGTACCAACGCCTGTATCAGTCAGCAACTCAAGCAACACCGAATGCTTAACTCGACCATCAATAATATGGCTGGTTTTAACGCCAGATTTAACGGCCTCTAGTGCACAGTTAACTTTAGGCAGCATGCCTCCATTAATCACACCCGATGCTATCAACCGGTCTGTTTCAGCCGTATCAATACCGGTCAGTAACTTACCATCAAGATCGAGCACGCCTGGCGTATTCGTCAATAGTAAGAGTTTTTCAGCGCCCAATACTGATGCCAGTTTACCTGCAACCAAATCAGCATTAATATTGTATGAGGAGCCGTCTTTACCTACGCCAATGGGCGCAATTACCGGAATGAACCGATCGTTATCCAGCATCTTCACGACGGCTGGATCGATGCTTTCCACTTCACCCACCTGACCAAGGTCACTTTGCTCAACATCACCTCGCGACAGTTTCATTTTGCGCGCGCTAATCATGCCGCCATCTTTACCGGTCAGGCCGACTGCTCGCCCACCGTGCCGATTGATCAATGAGACTATTTGCTTGTTGACCAAACCGCCTAACACCATCTCAACGACATCCATGGTTTCATTATCGGTGACGCGCATGCCATCGATAAACCGGCTTTCTTTGCCGATTTGCTCGAGCAATTTACCAATTTGAGGGCCACCGCCATGAACGATGACGGGATTCACGCCGACCTGTTTCAATAACACGATATCCTGTGCAAAACTGCTTTTTAGCGCTTCGTCGATCATCGCGTTGCCGCCAAATTTTATCACCACAGTTTTTCGGTCGAGCGCCTGAATATAAGGCAATGCTTCGATTAGAATCTCGGCGACGCTATTCTTATTCATAGTGCTGTTTACGGTCATTTTTTTACCCGAAGTTTTAATTTTTAGTTTGGTTTTTTAGGGTCAATATACTTAAGATCATGCTCAGTCGCTTCACCTTTCATTAATAGCAATATAGCGACACGCTATCAAGTCTATGAGTTGACTGGCAATTTCATCTTTACTCGCAAAAGCCAAGTTTTGTTTCCCGCCTGGCCACAGCACCAACAACTCATTGCTGTCTTGTTCAAAAGCATGACCATCACTGACCAGATTGGCGGCAATCATATCAAGATTTTTACGCTCTAGTTTGCTCTGAGCATAGTCAGCTAAATTTTGTGTCTCAGCAGCAAAACCAACGGTGAATGGTTTGTTTTCCAAATGAGCCACTTCGCTCACAATATCTGGATTGCGGGTCAAATTAATTTGCATGGTTTCAGACGTTTTTTTGATCTTCTGGTCAGACACCTCGGCTACTCGATAATCGGCAACTGCCGCACAGGCAATAAAAATATCAGTCTGGTCAACGCGTTGAATAACCGCATCGCGCATGTCTATCGCACTCAATACGTCGACTCGCTTCACTTGCTCAGGTATGGTTAAACAGACCGGACCACTGATTAGAATCACTGAAGCACCCGCCTGAGAGGCTGCTCGTGCCAGCGCATATCCCATCTTTCCAGAACTTTTATTGCTAATATAACGGACAGGATCAATCTCTTCTCTAGTTGGGCCTGCGGTGATCAAAACTGTTTTACCCGTCAGTTTTCCGGGTTCAAAATGAGTCATCACCCGCCTGACAATTTCCTCCGGCTCAAGCATTCGACCTGGACCAATATCGCCACAGGCTTGCTCGCCTGATGCCGGTCCCCAGATCAATTTCTGCTGATTTTTAAGCTGGACTATATTGT
>JBLILW010000091.1:0-9071 GCA_047638435.1 Urechidicola sp. | reverse complement strand
GGGCATTCTATGGGTGCACTTATTGCTGGCGGCTTCGCTATTTGTCACCCTGATCTTACTCGGCGTGTGGCCGTGTTGAATGGTGTTCACAATAGATCTGAAAAGGCGCGGGCTGCTGTTGAAGCACGCTCAGCTGAAATTGATCTCGGAAAGATTGATATTAATACGCCATTAGACCGATGGTTTGACGAATCTGAATCAGATCGTGCTGCTCGTGAATTAGTGCGTGGTTGGTTGACTGAAATTGATCTAAAAGGTTACGCAACAGCCTATCGAGCCTTTGCCAGAGGCGATAAAACTTTTGCAGCACGTTGGTCAGAAGTAACCTGCCCAATGCTCGCGTTAACGGGTGATGGCGACCCAAATTCTACGCCCGAAATGTCTCAAGCTATGGCGGCGGCTGCTATCAATGGCCGTGCTGAGGTAATGGTCGGTCATCGTCACATGTTGAATTTGACCGCGCCTGATGCCGTTAACATTATCCTCAAAACTTGGCTTGCCACACCCTTATCCGATAAACTGATGTCCAATAAAAGGATATCCAATTAATTGATGGTTAGCCAACAGATTGGTCACTTGACCATCAACTTGCACAATAATCCCGAAGCAGAGGTTATACCAAAATGAGTCAATTCGAACCGCGTGCTCTACGTGAAGCCTTTGGTAGTTTTACGACAGGGGTAACTGTAGTTACCACTCTCGACACCAAAAACATCCCGCTTGGATTTACTGCCAACTCATTTACCAGCGTGTCGATTGATCCGCCATTGATATTAGTTTGCATGGCAAATAGCTCGGCCAATTACGATGTGTTAGTCAACACGGATCGTTTCGCGATTAACATTCTCAGTGAGCAGCAAAAAGAAGTGTCGAATACTTTTGCCCGACCAGTCGAAGATCGGTTTAGCACAGTGAGCTGGCGAAAAGGTCCACACGGCTCACCAATACTTGACGATGTGTCTGCCTGGTTTGATTGTTCCAGTTACAAACAGGTAGAAGCGGGTGACCACATAATTCTGATTGGTAAAGTAGAAGCATTTGAAGCGAATGCAGCCCCAGGGCTAGGGTATTCTCGTGGTGCCTATGTAACCCCATCAATGGAAGCAGAATCAATTTCTCAACGGACTGATGTCGTTGTTTCTGCTTTGATAGAACACTCGGGTGATGTTTTCTTTCAACAGGATGTAACAGGTGGCCTGAAATTGCCGTCCGAAACGGTTGGGAAGGCAGGTGCTACAGCCACCTTAGAAACTTTAATTAAAGAGAATGACACGGATGCAAAACCAGGCTTTATCTACTCGGTCTTCGAGGTAATTGATAAAGAGCAACAGCACATTTCTTTTCTATGTCAGGCAGCCAGCTGCCACTCTGCTAAAGGTGTCTTCCTGCCATTGTCTCCAGATAATTTATTAAAAGTAGCCGACCCGACAGTTCGAACTATGCTAGGACGATTTGCCAAAGAGAGCAAGCTAGGCAACTACGGTCTGTATTTTGGTAATCAAAATGATGGGGAAGTACGCCCTATCATGAAGGACCATCTTTAGAAGGGGGATAAATTTTGAAATTTTCGTTATTTGCACATATGGAACGTACAACGACAGACGAAAGTCAGGAACAATTGTACGAGGAATTTATACAACTTTGTGAAATAGCCGATAAGGGTGGCATGCATGCCATCTGGACGGGCGAACACCACGGTATGAATTTCACCATATCACCGAACCCTTTTATTAATTTGGTTGACTTGGCACGCCGCACTAAAAATGTACGCCTTGGAACAGGCACTATAGTTGCCCCATTTTGGCACCCGATTAAACTCGCAGGCGAGGCAGCGATGGCTGATTTGATTATGGATGGTCGGCTTGATTTAGGTATTGCTCGTGGGGCCTATTCGTATGAATACGAACGGTTGAGCCCTGGACTGGATGCCTGGCAAGCCGGACAGAAAATGCGCGAACTGATACCCGCCGTACAGAAACTATGGGAAGGCGATTACACCCACGACGGCGAATTTTGGCAGTTTCCAAAGACAACTTCGTCACCAAAACCAAAACAAAATCCCCATCCACCGATATGGGTAGCAGCCCGTGATCCTAGTAGTCACGAGTTTGCGGTATCCAATGGTTGCAATGTGCAGGTAACGCCGCTGTGGAATGATGATGGCGAAGTCGAAGACTTGATGGCTAAATTTAATGCCGCCTGTGAAAACAATGCGCATATGCCTCGCCCAAAAATAATGTTGCTGCGACATACCTATGTTGCCGATAGTGAAGAAGATGCACAGTTAGGCGCAGAGCAAATAAACCGATTCTATAATTTCTTTGGTGCCTGGTTTATTAATAAAAAGCCTGTTTCTCAGGGTTTAATAGAATCACCAACCGTTCAAGAAATTGCTAACAATCCCATGTTTTCAGCAGAGAGTCATCGTAAAAGCAGCGTAGTCGGTGAAGCACAAGAAGTCATAGATCGGCTCAAGGCCTACGAGGCATTAGGGTATGACGAATACGCTTTCTGGATTGATTCAGGCATGATCTTTGAACGCAAAAAAGCTTCACTCGAACGATTCATCCAAGATGTAATGCCCACCTTTGTTTAAACATCAAACTAACTTTTTAAGCTAATTCTCAAAGTAAAGCTGAATATAATAAGGTAGATCAAAAATGCAACAATTCCAACAGTATATCGATGGTGTGTTCAGCGATGGCGCATCGCAGTTTTCCAGTGTCGATCCCGCAAATGGGCAACCCTGGGCTTTAATGCCAGAAGCCAAGGCGGATGATGTCAACGCAGCTGTAGAGGCTGCAGACCGTGCATTGTATTCAACAGATTGGGCTGGACTGACTGCGACAGCACGTGGCAAGTTATTGTATAAGCTGGCAAGCCTGGTTGAGGCAAACGCCGCCAAACTGGCTGAACTAGAAACCAGAGATACCGGTAAAATTATTCGTGAGACTAGTGCACAAATAGCCTACGTAGCCGAGTTTTATCGTTACTACGCTGGGCTAGCAGATAAGATAGAAGGCAAGCATTTACCCATTGACAAACCGGACATGGAAGTATGGTTGCGCCGAGAACCGATTGGCGTTGTTGCCGCGGTAGTACCTTGGAATTCACAGCTATTTCTTTCCGCTGTGAAGCTAGGCCCAGCACTTGCCGCAGGTTGCACCATTGTATTAAAAGCCTCCGAAGAAGGCCCTGCACCGATGTTAGAGTTTGCCAAGCTGGTGCATGAAGCTGGTTTTCCTGCTGGTGTGGTGAATATCCTCACAGGTTTTGGTACCGATTGCGGTTCGGTGCTGACCTCGCATCAAAAAGTCGATCATGTGGCTTTCACTGGCGGCCCCGAAACCGCTCGTCATATCATTCGAAATTCAGCACAAAACCTAGCGTCTACTTCGCTAGAACTTGGCGGTAAATCACCCTTTATCGTATTTGATGATGCGGATATCGACAGTGCAGTAAATGCACAGGTATCCGCTATTTTTGCCGCTACAGGTCAAAGCTGTGTCGCGGGTTCGCGATTGATCATCAGCAATAAAATTAAAGATGAGTTTTTAACGAAGTTAGTTGAAAAAGCCAAAGCAGTGATTATTGGTGACCCACAGGACATGGCAACAGAAATAGGTCCTCTGTGCACAATAAAACAACGCAATCACGCACTGGCAGTCATCGATGTATCAATAAAAGAAGGTGCGAAGTTACTAACGGGGGGCGTTGCCATTGAAGGTGACGGTTTTTATTTTCCGCCAACTATCCTCGATTGCAGTGACGTGCCTAAAGCCGCTTGCGTCAAAACTGAGTTTTTTGGCCCGGTACTTTCGGTGGTTAGTTTTGACACAGAAGAAGAAGCCCTACAACTGGCCAACGATACTGCCTATGGCCTGGCATCTGGCGTGTTTACACAAAACTTAACTAGAGCACACCGTATGATTCGCGGCATTCGAGCTGGCATAGTATGGGTCAACACCTATCGAGTTGTCAGCCCCATTGCACCATTTGGCGGTCAAGGCATGTCAGGCTATGGTCGCGAA
This sequence comes from Urechidicola sp., assembly GCA_047638435.1. Classification (GTDB taxonomy): domain Bacteria; phylum Pseudomonadota; class Gammaproteobacteria. Next base: position 5,040 of record JBLILW010000091.1, on the reverse strand, counting down.
GGTGGGCTCGAAGCCGCACTGGATTACACCAAAGTGAAGGCGGTTTGGTTACGTACGTCGGATGATGCTATCCCTGATCCATTTGTGATGCGTTGAGTGGTGTCAGTGAAGCACCAGTAATAAAAACCGGTGTGAAATAATTGTAGAGTGACATGTGAGATAAGAAATCAGTTGGGTGAGTGCAAGTTAGACTTTTGGCTCACAACCTATGAAGATATTGATCCTGTCCTAGGTGTTGTCGTATGCTAAATTACTAATGTCCCGTTAAAGAAGGATAAACAGGTTTGATAAACCTAATATTTTGTCACGATGAAATTACGACAAATCGTTGAAAATAAACAACTAAATACGGATATGGCTTTCTCAACTGGAATTATTAGATAGAAATAGAAATCCTGTGCTAACCTATATTAAAATGTATGGGGCGTTAATGTATAGCTATTTTCACGAAGGAACCGGGAAACATGCTTATCTCAATAAGACGACTTTTAATCTTAGTCCTTACCAGTTTATTTATTCAGCAAGGCCATACCGCGAGCAGCTCTGAGATCGTCGACGGATTCTCTGAGTTTCTGATTGACCGGGCCAACGCGAACTTGGTAGCTGTCTTCGAGCGCCACCTGAAAGACGACAAAACCTTCCAATGCTACTTTCCTAATACTTACGGCAAAATTGAAAAAGTTAAACTGGAGAATTTGTTCGGTTCGAAGAATTACTGGGAAGACAGTTTGGCATTCGATCTGGAAGTTTTGATTTATCGCTCGATTTTCGTGGAGGCTCAGCAGGTCCTGAAGATACTTGATCGAAACAAACTCATCGAAATGGTGCAATTGCTTGAGTATGAGTACCAAGGTCCCGAAGATGAATTTAGCGGCAAGCTTATTCCAATTAATACTCTCGGCATTACCCGGCCGCCTTCTTTGCGAAAACAGGTCAATGGCTTTACGAATAGCCTTGTTGATGCAATGAACAACATTGCTCCTCAGCAAATATTCGAAGACGTATGCTAGTTAACCGAACACAACCAGGACGAGCTTAAGAAGCTTTTAATCCCCTATATAAAGGCTGGCGAAAATCTAAGCAAATGGGAGGGTTATGTTGGCAAGTTTGGTAAGAACCTTCGACTGTCGGAATCAAAGAAACAGAAACGTGATTCTTATTGCCAGTTGAATGGTATTGTCAATGCTGATTGTGCGCAGGCATCGTTTGATGAAGGTGAATTATCTGTCGTCATTCTCGAGGCAAAGAGTCTAGGGCAATTTAGAAAGGCGGCCCGAACTGTCCTACGCATCCAAAAAAACCTTCGATGCCTTAGATGACCTAGACAAGCTGCGTAAACAACAGCTAGATACGATTGATCAGGTTGTGCTGTCGTTGCCGTTGCTGGAGAATCTGTCTTTTTCAGTTACGGAGATAGAATCTATCCAGCAATTTCTACGACAGGCAAAAGTCCAGCGTCAGGAAGAGAGTAAAGAAACGATAGTTGCTGTCCTGGCTAAAATTAAGCAGAAGGTCTTGGTTGATGACGTTGATTTTTTACGCACAGCAGAACTATTACGCGGACTGATTGATGACAGGCAAAGCCATACCGATCATGCGTTAGTGGAGCTTGGATTGTTGCAAGAGTCTGATCAATTCGACAGCACGAGTATCGAGCGCTTGCGCCGGAACGTCATGTTCTTTGTATCGATCGCCGATGCCGAGAATAAGGAGGCAATAAAGAATATACTTGAAGTATATACCTTGCCGGCAGTAAGCTTTGCCGAGAAACGAAAGTTGGTGACGGTTTTTTTATTAGCAGCTATCTGGGTTTTGGCGCGGCGGATACCGAGGTGCATGGCTCGCTTGAAGATGCGTCAGGCAGCGATCTTTTTGTACCCGTTGCATCGAGTTTAACCATGGTTTCGCGCGCGGAGACTCGATATCGATCATGCTGTCGCCGATTGATATGGCTTACCCGGTCAACCTGAAACTGAGCGGCATTGAAGACGATGTCGAATTTGACGAGACTATAGCGCCATCGATAACGTTGGCTTTCGGATTCAGAGATCACCCGCTTAACACAGGTATCGGTTACCAGAGAGGACGCAAGCTGGCTGATGTTGGTAAGTCGGAAGAATGATGGTTGTTGTTCGTCAGTTTCGACATGCCATTGTTCAGGATATACTGAATCTGAAAGTTCAAAATATCAACGAGATCGACTAACAGAGTTAAACATTCATTAAACACAGGGTTTTGTAATGAAACGTCACATTCTCCGGAACCTTTTCGCACTGTGCATAACGTTATTGATTACAGCTTGTGCAAGCAATGTCATGTATCGAAGTAACTACGATATCTGCACCTACGAGACGACCAACGATTGTGTCAAAAATACGGTTCAGGTTCATGCACCGGGTAAACAAAACGAGTACCACCTGAGTTTTGTGGAGTACGACGACCAGGGGCAGTTGCGTGATCCTGAGCAAATGGAAGAGGTGTTGAGCGAGTTTCAGATGCTTGCGGCTGACGATGACGTGCTATTGATTAGTTTTGTGCATGGCTGGCATCACAGTGCAAAGCCAGAGGATGGCAATATCAAGTCCTTTCGCGAAATGCTTGGTAAAGTCTCCATTATGGAGGGCACCCTAAGTGAGCAGCAGGGCCGAAAAAAGCGCAAGGTCATTGGACTCTATATCGGTTGGAGAGGCGAGTCGGTCACTGTGCCTTACGTCAATGGCCTGACATTCTGGGATCGCAAGAATACTGCGCATGATGTTGGCCAACAGGGCGTTACCGAAGTGTTTTTGAAGCTGGAAGAAATCGTCAATGTCAAAAAAGGAATCGATCAATCAGTCCCGCAACCCTCCAACAGTCGTTTGGTGGTGATTGGCCATAGTTTCGGTGGTGCGGTTGTTTATACTTCACTGCAAAAAATTATGACGGATAGATTTATCGATAGCCGGGCAAACAAGACCTTCCAGGGTAATGCGAATGGGTTTGGTGACCTGGTGGTACTGATTAACCCAGCATTTGAAGCCATGCGCTTCGGCACGCTTTACGATCTTTCTCAGCAATCCTGCAGGCGATATTTCCCCACCCAACTGCCAAAATTGGCCATTCTGACTTCTGAGGCAGATTACGCAACCCGTTATGCTTTTCCCATCGGTCGTTTTTTCTCCACCATGCTTGAATCGCATGTTACATTGAAACGACACTACTGTAGTCAAGCAGGCAAGAAGGGCATTCAGCCAATGAAAATCAATGAGGGTGAAGCAGACCGAAAAACGGTGGGCCATTTCAAACCCTATCTTACGCATCGTCTTGAGCCCTCGGACAACAAGCAGGTTCGAAGTGGCAAGTTTCAAATCGACCAGCTGCAAGACATTTGGGCAAAACACACAAATGAGGCTGCAGTGAATTTTGACGGTAGCCGTCTCGAATCGCTTAATCGCACTACGGCCTTGAACCCTTTCCTGAATATCAGGGTGGACAAGACATTGATCAATAATCACAACGATATCTGGAGACCACAAATTGTCGCTTTCATCCGTGATTTGATCGCCATTTCGACTACGCCTGACAACCTGGCCCAGTAAAACCGGAATACGGCAGTGGAAGAAGGGGTAGCGTAATAGGGGTTGAGGGCAGGTCGTATGCAGTCATCGGCGGTCAATTTCGCGGATTAAAGTACTTTTTGGATAATTGTTAGTGTACGCGGTTAGTACTGTGATGCAGTAACTGAGTAAGAGGATGCTTTAAATTAATCGAAGGCAAAGCTAAAGGGTACAACTCAGAAAATCTGCATTAGCTCTCGTTAACTGATTGAAAAGTGTGTCGTTATAACTTGAATAAGAAAACTACCTCTATTCGACTAGAATTGTGAATAATCGTATAAAGCCTTCTGCGGTTATAGAGACAGAGTTAAGGAGAAACCAAAGGATAGGTCGCACCCAACCGCGGTTTAATCTGGCCCTGTTAAATTCCAGTGATTGGGCTTTAAGGAATCAATAAATTGGTCAACCTTTGCTTAAGAGGTGCTGTCCAGCTTTCGGTCGCACTTAATATATTAAGAAAATTATGGCTGGGCCCAACTTCTTCAAACTGCCTTATTGTTACTATTCCTCGTTAACATAAGGTTCTATCAACTCCACACTCATGGAGTAGGCTGACTTCACTTCCAGACCATTCGCAACACCAGATTCATTGAGCAGACTGTTTGATCGACTGGTTTGTATTGTGCCGGTAATCCAGACAGGTTGATAAATGTCGTTCAGCTCGGTTTCTACTTTTAATTTACCGTAGATGATTTGATTAGCGGGTGGTGGTGGGGTGTGAGTGCAGGCTCCAAAATAGGGAACTAACAAAAATTCGGTAAGCAATGTGTTGTTAAATTCTAATGGCAATACAAAACCTGGAATTTTAACTCGTTTACCGTTTAATTTATCGTTGACAGGTGCGGCATCGAACAGTGCCTGAACGGTTTCCTCCAGGCCCAGTAGTTCAACATCAGAAAGTGCATTGTATTGCTGATCGGTCATATCTTCAAAAACTTTTGTGGGGTTCCAGTTGAGTGGCGTCAAATTACCCCACTGTATTTTCCCCAAATCAGTTTCATTAGAATCAACAGCAATCGCACCATTCATATTCAGGCAGGATAATAAGACAACAATCAGCTGACATTTCATCCAGTAATTTATATTTTCCATCATTTAATCCTGTCCTAAACCCGGGTAGACATACCATCAGCCAGAGAGTTCCGATAAGCTCTATAGGCTGGGATTAATCCGACCGTAAAACCCGTGAATAGTAAAATTGAGATCATAACAAACTCTCTTTTATTTGGTAGGCTGATTGGAATGAATAAGCCATAATTTGCTTCGATGATTGGCTGACCTAATCCAATAGCCGAATATAATATGGCTATCCCCAGCAATATGCCCACTAGTGTTAACAGTAGCGTTTCGGTAATAAGTAAGCCCATAATATGCCAATGGCTAGCTCCGACAGATCGTAAAATGGCTACTTCACGCCGACGTTCATTTAGCCCTGCGAGAGACA
>JBLILW010000090.1:0-9113 GCA_047638435.1 Urechidicola sp. | reverse complement strand
GCTGCGGATGTTGCCAGCGCACTAAGGCTTCTGCTTTTTGAACCTGGCCTGTTTTGAGGTCAACAATTGGCTGATAATAAACCACCAACTGTTGATCCGACTGTTGCTGGTTTGACAATGCGCTATGCAAGTCTTTCACCATCAACATTCTCTCCATTGCGGTTTGCTGCATTGCATTTTCAAAATACTAAAATCGATTTCGACCTTTTGACTTCGCGACGTACATGGCCTGGTCGGCATTCTTAACTAACGTTTCAATGTCTTTTGCGTTGTTGGGATAAAATGTTATACCAATGCTCGTTGACAAAAAAACGACTTCATCGTCAAGGTGAAATGGCGTTGATAGAATACAGCCCACCATGTCAGGACGCTGCTTTTCAACCTCAAGAACAATTAACTCCATTATCTGACTAATCGCAAATCCTCGCGACACCATCTCCAGACAACGATTACGCGACCGCTCTCGTGCCTCCTTCATTTTTAACTCGGCGATGGCTTATAGCAAACTATTTTCAGAATTTTGTAATTTTAAAGTTAATGTTTGTAAGTCGGGGAAATTCATTTCCTTCTTAACCAGAGCAGATAGGTCTTTCAGTAAGGCTTCATCTTCTGTCGGAAACTGATGTGGCTGAAAATCAAAAATACAGAGGGTGCCCATGATTTTTTTGTTCTCAGCTTTGAGCGGTAAACCAGCATAAAATCGACTATGAGGTGGGCCACTCACAATAGGATTATCAATAAAACCGAGCATCCAACTTTTTGTCGGCAACAACTAAAATTTTGTCGCTTAAGATTGCATGTCCACAAAATGAAATGCCACGCGGCATTTCAGCCAGATCAAGCCCAATACAGGATTTAAACCATTGACGACAAGAATCTACCAGACTTATTAAAACGATAGGGACGTCAAATAAGTGTTTTTCGATTCGAGTCAATCGATCGAACCTTTGTTCTGCGAACGCATCCAGTAAGCCGAGATTGTGGGGGCTTGATAATCTAAATGCCTCATCGGCAGGGAATTCCGGTTTCTTAATCGGATCACTCCATTTTGAGGCTGTCTATTAATTTAGCAATAAATTAACAATGTAAAAATAACCAAGTAAAACCCTAACTTATTAGGACATCTTAGTCTAGATTCCTCTAAGATACCGAATTACTAAAAAGCCAATGTATTCCGAGAATCCATGTTTGAATTGATTACTAATGCTAATTTGTATGCTCCTGGGCCAAAAGGCATTAAGCATTTACTGGTTTGCTCTGGAAAAATTGTCCACATCAGTGATCGCATCCCAGACCTCGGTGATCAAATAGAAGTCTCCCATGTTGATTTGAATGGTGCAAGGCTGATACCCGGATTTATTGACGCGCATGCTCATATTACCGGCGGTGGCGGCGAAGCGGGCCCTTCGACCCGGGTTCCGCCTCTGCATTTAAGTCAATACACCCAGGCGGGTGTCACCAGTGTTGTTGGCTTGCTCGGGACCGACGATTTGACCCGCAATCCACAAACATTGCTGACTCAGGTAATGGGACTGCGCGAAGAGGGCTTGTCGGCCTGGTGCTACACCGGTGGCTATCATGTGCCCGCCGTCACTCTGACCCAATCCGTGCGTAGCGACATTGTCAATCTGGAGCCAGTCATCGGTGTTGGCGAAGTGGCTATCAGCGACCACCGCTCGAGCCAGCCCACCATCGATGAAATCTTACGATTGGCGAGCGAAGCGCATGTCGCCGGGTTAATGACTGGTAAGGCCGGCATCGTGCATTTTCATCTTGGTGACGGTGATCGAGGATTATCAATGATTCGAGATTGCCTTGATCGTAGCGAAATTCCCGCACGCGTGTTTAACCCCACCCATGTCAATCGCAACAAAAAACTATTTGAGGAAGCCTGTGATATCACTAGCCGTGGTTGTACGGTAGACCTCACCGCATTCCCTGCGAGTGACGATGACATTGGCTGGACCGCAGAAGAGGCGGTAGTCCGTTATTTTGACAAGGACTGTGATCCCGAAAAGTTGACCATTAGCTCGGATGGCGGAGGATGCCTGCCCTGCTTCAATACTCAGGGTGAATTGCTCAAGATGGGATTCGCTAAATCATCAGCCATGGCCGAGACGTTTAAAAATATGCTCGACATGAACCTGCCAATAGAAAAAGTCCTACCGCTTATGACAATCAATGTAGCGAAACTCTTAAAATTTCATCACAAAGGCAAAATAGAAGTTGGTTTCGACGCCGATCTTCTGGTGCTGGATGAGCAACATCAAATTCAAAGTGTGATGGCCAATGGTGTTTGGCATATCAAAAACAAGCAACAGTTAGTCAAAGGATTATTTGAGAGTTAAGTCTTCAACTCATCCAATTTTATTTGTTAAAACAAGTTATTAGAATACTAATTATTATAATAAAACAGTAGAGGTCTACTAACAGTGCCACCTTCTCCAGAAACAAGCGGCCAGCGCCGTGGATATGTTATTCCTATAGGCGGTGCCGAAGAACGCACCAGTTCTGCCAGAGTATTGAAAAAGTTTGTCAAGTTATGCGGTGGCAAAAATGCCCGCATTGTAATTATCCCTACCGCGTCAAACCTAGCAGACACGGGTGATAAATACATCGAAATATTCGCCAAACTAGGTGTCGTCGACGCAATATCTTTAGCGATTAATGAGAGAAGCGAAGCAGCTCGGCAGGATTACCTGGAAGCACTCGAAAATGCCACTGGCATTTTTATTACCGGCGGCAACCAGCTCCGCCTATCGACTATTCTCGGCGGCACCGAAGTCGCCAAAAAAATCAGACGATTGAATGCTCAGGGTGTACACGTAGCCGGCACATCCGCTGGTGCCGCTATCATGCCCGAGCATATGATTGCTGGTGGATCAACAGGCTCTATTCCGTCTGCCGATGGTGTCAATCTGGCGCCAGGGCTTGGGTTGACCAACGCATTGTTAATTGATCAGCATTTTAGTCAACGTGACCGACTCGGTCGATTATTGACTGCAATATCTTACAATCCATTTATGCTCGGTGTTGGTATCGACGAAGATACCGCTATTTTTATCGACGCTGACCAAAATTTCGAAGTAGTCGGCAGTGGCGCTGTTACGGTGATTGACCCGATAGACTTAAGTTATTCATCCATGAGCCGCGCATCAAAAAAAGACGCGCTTAGCATGCTCGATCTAAAGCTTCATATTTTATCAAAGGGATGTCGATTCGACATTCACGAAAGAAAGCCCTACCCTCCAGTACAGGTATCAACAAAATTACCCATCAAAAACAATAAAACTGTCTAACAAGCAACCCCCAAAAAGGTGCATTTATGAAAATTACCACAACTAACGTCTACGTTGGCCCCAGTATTTATGCTAATTTCCCAGTCATTCGAATGGTGCTAGATTTAGGCGTTTTACTTGAATGGCCATCGGTAAAATGTGGTAAAGGCTTTACGGATGGGCTACAGCAGGCTATACCCAGCTTGGCTGAACACGGTTGCTCTTATCGTACAGCGGGTGGGTTTTTACGTCGACTGACCGAAGATGATGGCACCTGGATGGGACATATCATGGAACATGTCGCGCTCGAAATTCAAAACATCGCGGGGTCGGGCGTATCCTTTGGTCGCACCCGTAGCGCTGGCAAACCCGGTATTTACAACATGGTTTATGCCTATAAGCAACGTGATGCTGGCATCGAAGCTGGCCATCTCGCATTGCGATTATTAATGCATCTGCTACCACCAGAATTACAACAGCAGGTAAATTATGCGATTAGCCCAGATTTCGACTTTGAATCAGAACTAGAAGGCTTTGTACATCGCGCCCAACGACGTGAATTTGGACCCAGCACTCAATCACTGGTAGACGCCGCGGTCAGTCGCAATATTCCTTGGATACGGCTCAACGATTACAGCCTGGTTCAATTTGGTCATGGTAAATATCAAAAACGTATTCAGGCGACTGTCACCAGTGACACCGGTTGTATCTCGACTTCACTCGCCAGTGACAAAGAAGGCACCCATAGTTTATTGCGGGATATGGGCTTGCCTGTACCAAAGCAAATGATGTTTTCCTCTGAAGATGAAGCTGTCAGCGCTGCCAAAAAAATCGGTTATCCGGTTGTCATCAAACCCCTCGACGCCAATCATGGACGTGGTATCAGTATTAATTTGACCACCGACCAAGAAGTGCGTGAAGCCTTCTATTTTGCAAAAGAACAAGGACGATCGCGTTCAGTACTCGCCGAAAGCTTTGTGACCGGTTTCGATCATCGCATGCTGGTTATTAATAATGAGTTAGTCGCTGTCGCTAAGCGCGTTCCCGGCCACGTCATTGGTGACGGCAAACGAACGATTGCCGAATTAGTTGATATCGTCAATTCCGATCCCAGACGCGGCATTGGTCACGAAAAAGTATTAACCAGAATAGAGCTCGACCAGCAGGCAACTCGACTCATGGAAGATGCCGGATACAACGAAAACAGCATCCTTAAAAAAGACGAACAATTCTTTTTGCGATCAACTGCCAACCTGTCTACAGGCGGTACCGCCATCGACTTGACCGACGTCGTGCATCCCGATAATCGTGAAATGGCGATTCGAGCCGTTCGTGCTATCGGCCTCGACATCGGTGGTGTCGACTTCCTCACCGATGACATAACCTATTCTTATAAGGATGTGGGTGGCGCAATAGTCGAGGTCAATGCTGGACCAGGTTTTCGCATGCATGTTGCTCCCAGTGAAGGCGAACCCAGAGATGTAGCGGGCAAAGTGCTCGATATGCTATATCCACCTGGTGCACCAGCCAGAATACCAGTGGCCGCAATTACAGGTACAAATGGCAAAACCACAACGTCACGTATGCTTGCCCATATCATGAAATCTAGCGGCCAAGTGGTTGGTATGACGTCCACTGGTGGCGTTCAAATCGATGGCCGAATTACGGTAAAAGGTGACATGACTGGACCACAGTCGGCGCAAATCGTGTTACGTGATCCAACCATTGATTTTGCGGTTTTAGAAACAGCTCGCGGTGGTATTTTACGAGCAGGCTTAGGTTATAGTGAATGTGATGTTGCCGCCTGTATCAACGTTACCTCCGATCACATGGGACTCGGTGGAATCGATACGCTAGAACAACTGGCGAAAGTGAAAGAGACCGTGGTGCGTATTGCAAATGATACTGTCGTGTTAAATGCAGACGACAAGCTATGTTTGAAAATGGCCGACAATTGTCGCGCTAAGCACCTTTGCTATATCACAATGGATGCGACTCATGGACTTGTTCGTGAACATATAAGAGCCAACGGTCGTGCCGTGGTATTAGAGAAAGGCATCAATGGCGACATGATTACGATCTACGACAATGGTGCGCACATCCCACTGCTATGGTCGCATTTGATTCCGGCCACCATCGAAGGGAAGGCAATGCACAATGTACAGAACGCCATGTTCGCAGCCGCGATGGCCTTTAGCTTCGACACAGATTTAGATGCAATTAGAATGGGTTTACGCACTTTCGACACGTCATTTTTCCAGAGCCCAGGTCGCACCAACGTTTACAATGAACATCCCTTCAAGGTTATTCTCGATTACGCACACAATCAGGCTAGCTTCAGCGCCATGGCTGATTTGGCTGATCGCCTCGAACCAGCGGGTAGACGCATTATGGTCATGTCAACGCCCGGTGATCGTCGCGATGAAGATATTCGTGATTCTGTCAAAGCCTGTTTGCCCGCGTTTACACACTTTATTCTAAAAGCTGATGGTAATCGTCGAGGTCGAGGTAACGACGAAGTGCCTCAGTTAATGCGCAGTTGCCTGATAGAATGTGGTATTGATGATACCAACATCACCATCATTGCAGACGAAGAACCCGCAGTTGATTTTTCACTGCAGATGGCCTCCGATGGCGACCTGGTTGTAATCACCGCCGATGACTTGCAACGCACCTGGAAGCAAATCATTAACTTAAACAGCGATAAGCCAGAATACAAAAAAACCATTCCTGGCACCAAGGTATATGAACCCGAAAAAGAAAAGCGCTATATCCTCGATCAGGACGAAGAAATCATCATCGACGAACGCGGTGTTCGTATCGCAAGCAGTGAACCGGAAGATGCCGATTAACTCCAGGTAGAGAGCCGATGGGCGAGTCACTAGCTGACTCGCCCATCGGCACAAAGAGTTCTAAAACTCTGTATAGTGACCATTAAACTTTCTTCACGTTACACACTCCAGCTGTTTTTCACCTTGCAGACGGCTATACTGGAAATGATCAGTAATAACCATTTTACGACTTGCCTAAAACTGAGAAAAACAATGAGGGGATTTCAGTGAGAAAACGTATCGAAATAAGTGGCCTGAGTATTGATGCCGAACTTTACCAGCTCATCGATCAAGAAATAGCACCCGATACGGGTATCGACTCCGACAAGTTCTGGCAATCGTTCGCTACGATCAATGCAGCACTGGGTCCTCGCAATAAAGAATTGCTCGCAACCCGCGATAAAATTCAGCAACAATTAGACGTCTGGCACAAAACCAATTTTGGCAATATCAATTTAATTGAATATAAAGCCTTCCTGGAGGAAATTGGTTACCTCGTACCCGAGGGCGATGCCTTTCAGGTAACGACCGAAAACGTCGACGACGAAGTCGCGGTTATTGCGGGCCCACAACTCGTGGTGCCGGTCGACAATGCTCGTTACGCCTTAAGTGCAGCCAATGCTCGCTGGATCAGTTTGTATGATGCGCTGTATGGCACTGACATTATTCTTGAAGTGCAGGGATGCAAAAAAACTGCCAAATACAATCCTGTACGAGGCCAACAGGTCATTCGCTATGTCCGTGAATTTCTCGACCAGGCCGTACCGTTAGCATCGGGCAGCCACAGCTATGCAATAAAATACAAAGTTCGATCAGGAAATCTAATAGTCGTCATGGGCGACGGTAGTGAAACCGGTCTTGGCTGGCGCGAATGTTTTGCTGGATATAAAGGTGAGCCTGAATCACCTTCGGCCATACTACTCAAACACAATGACCTTCACCTAGAGATTTTAATCGGTGAAGGTTTTTTCATTGGCCAAGGTGATCTCGCCAATGTATACGATGTGCGTATTGAAGCGGCAATCACCACCATTATGGATTGCGAAGACTCAGTTGCAGCAGTTGATGCCGAAGACAAAATAGGCGTCTACCGAAACTGGGCTGGATTAATGCGTGGCACGCTGAGCACAACTCTCATGCGCGGCACAGAAGCGATACAACGCAGTCTAAATAACGATCCTGAATTTATCGCCCCTAACGGCAACAGTTTTACCTTACCTGGTCGCAGTTTAATGTTTGTGCGCAACGTCGGTCCTCACATGTTCACCGATGCAGTCACTTGCAATGGCGAAGAAGTAGCCGAGACATTCCTCGACGCAATGGTCACATCACTGGCTGCAAAACACGATTTAGTCGGCGGCAGTGAGTTCAAAAATAGCAGAAAAGGCAGTATCTATATTGTAAAGCCCAAAATGCATGGCCCTGAAGAAGTAGCACTTGCTATCAATCTGTTTGAAATGGTCGAGCAGGCACTTGGGCTTGAAAGCAAGACCATCAAGATCGGTATCATGGACGAAGAGCGCCGAACAACAGTTAATCTGAAAGAATGTATTCGTATCGCCAGCGAGCGCGTCGTATTTATCAATACCGGTTTTCTAGACCGCACCGGTGACGAGATCCATACCAGCATGGAAGCCGATGCGATGATCCCAAAGAATGAGATAAAAGGATCACACTGGTTATTGGCTTATGAAGACTGGAACGTCGATGTCGGACTTGAAGTCGGGTTACCCGGACATGGTCAAATCGGTAAAGGCATGTGGGCAGCGCCTGACAACATGGCTGCAATGATGGAACAAAAAATTGCCCAGCCACGCGCCGGGGCGAATACAGCTTGGGTCCCATCACCAATTGCTGGCGGATTACATGCTATGCATTATCACCTCGTCGACGTACGCGCCCGACAAAACCAATTGCAATCATGCCCTCGAGCAAACCTTGATGACATTCTAACTATCCCAGTACTCGATGGCCGCCAAATTAATGCGGGCAATCTTATTCAGGAATTGGAAAATAATGCGCAAGGCATTCTCGGCTATGTCGTACGCTGGATCGATCAGGGAATTGGCTGTTCTAAGGTACCCGATATTACCGATCTGGATTTGATGGAAGATCGTGCTACGCTGCGAATTTCTAGCCAGCACATTGCTAATTGGCTCCATCATGGGTTAACCACTGAAGCTCAAATACGTTCCGTGTTTGAGAAAATGGCTGAAATCGTCGATCGACAAAATGCGCATGATCCAATGTACAAGCCAATGTCGACGAATTTCGACAGCAATATTGCCTTCCAGGCGGCACTCGACTTAGTCTTCAAAGGACGAGAAGTCGCAAACGGCTATACCGAATCCGTATTACATGCGCGGCGGCGTGAAGCTAAAGCACAAATACACCGCTAATATCCATTGATTGGGGATTTCGTTTCTAAAAAACAGATGATTTTAGGGGCCTTTTGAGAGCAAAATTTAGCTAGCATTGAATCGCTAATCTCTAATATTCACTCTGGCACTTACTCCAGCACTAAAGCAGAATCATCAAGTGAGTGCATTCAGCCTTTTGGCACTGTCACGGCTAACAGCAAAGCCATTCAAAAAGTCAAAGCGCCCCGGGCACGTAATTCCTGTGGGCGCAGGCTGTCAAGAATAAAACGATTAACTGGGGTATCGATACCGAGCGCTTTACTCAGGCGCACAACCGCGCCACTTTGCTCGTCAAGTTCGGACGGTTTTCCTTTTGCCATATCTTGCTGCAACGAGGTGGTCGAGCTTTCGGGCAAGCTTTCGAGCACTGTGATTGTTTTCTGAATGCAGTCACCCGCCAGGTTGATGCCTTGCGCCAGACCTAACTGGTAAATTTCTCGCATGGAATCGAGCAGTAATTGGCGGGTTTCGGGCAGTTTTAATAATATGCCAATCGGTGCTTGCGATACTGCACCAATGCCACTCCAGGGGCTTATTAACATGAATTTTAACCACATGGCGACATTGATATCGCTAGGTATGCT
>JBLILW010000089.1:0-9652 GCA_047638435.1 Urechidicola sp. | reverse complement strand
CAAGTAACGTTTTTGCTTCGGTTATGATCGTTCAAAACCACGCGCTACTTCCCAATCAGTCACCCGACGATCATATTCAGACTGCTCATATTTTGCAGCATGTACATAATGATTAATAACATCATCACCCATTGCCTGACGCAAAAATGCCGATTCATCCAGAGCGACAGTCGCGCTTCTTAGCGTTGTTGGAATCTCACGCAGGTTGTCACCATCATAGGCATTGCCTTTAAATTCAGGTTCAAGTTCCATCTTATTTTCGATGCCGTCTATTCCGGCTGCGAGTAATGCAGCGAAAGCCAGATATGGATTCAAGTCGCCGCCACCGACTCGGCATTCAACCCGAATCCCCTTACTATTGTCACCACATAAACGATACCCAGCAGTCCGGTTATCCAGACTCCAAATGGCTTTAGTTGGCGCAAAGGTGCCTTCTGCAAAGCGCTTATATGAATTGATATAAGGTGCCAGAAAATAAGTGATTTCACTTGCATGGGCAAGTAACCCCGCCATGTACTGACACATCAGATCCGACATGCCATATTGCTTCTCGGGGTCATAAAACAAAGATTCCTTGCCGTCCATACTCCACAAGGATTGATGCACATGAGACGAATTCCCAGCATGATCATAAGACCACTTTGCCATAAATGTAAGCGAACGCCCCTTGGCCCAGGCAATTTCTTTACAGGCATTTTTGGTGATCGAATGTCGATCTGCCATCACCAATGCATCGTCATATTTAACATTGATTTCGCCCTGCCCCGCAGATGCCTCGCCCTTGGAACATTCGACAGGAATCCCAGCACCATAAAGGCCATTACGAATAGCACGTACCACATCTTCTTCTTTCGTAGTCTGCAATATGTGGTAATCCTCGTTATAAGCACTCGCGGTACTCATATTACGATAGCCATTCTGCTGTGCCGTTTCAAAACTTTCATTGAACAAATAGTATTCTAATTCACTCGCCATTAGCGGCTTCATTCCGAGTGCTTCCAGGCGCGCAATTTGCTTTTGTAAAATCGCCCGAGGAGAATGTGGAACGACTTTATGCGTTTTATGATCAAGCATGTCACACAGCACCAAAGCAGTACCTTCTAACCAGGGCGTTCGGCGCAAGGTCGACAAATCGGGCTTCATTACATAGTCGCCGTAGCCGGCTTCCCAACTAGTCGACTTATAACCTTTGACTGTTTCCATCTCCATATCGGTTGCGAGTAAATAATTACAACAATGGGTTTCTTCCCAAGCACTGTCGACAAAGAACTGCGCATGAAAACGCTTACCCATCAATCGCCCTTGCATATCAACCTGACATGCCAGTACTGTATCGATGTTGCCTAACGAAACCGCCTGTTTTAATTCTTCTAGTGTGAGCATGCCTGTCATTGAAATACCTTTTTAAGTCTTTAATAAAATTTACTTTCTAATACCTAATATTTAATATTTTATGAACCACGATACCTTCAAGGTATCGTGGTTATTATCTTTAGCCGCACCGTTAAGGACAACCCAGTTTTGATATATCACAATTATTTGCCTGAATATCAAACCCCTTTTGCTTTTATCTTGAGCTCTTCCGCGATCTCGCCCCAAAACTTAACACTCGCAGCCTAGGCAGTGATGGCAGAAAGCTTTGGAAGTGGATGACCATATAAAAATGTCATACATAACAAAGCACCCACCTCTGTAATTCACCATTTCTACCAATCGACTAAATATTCTTAACCTTAATATTTCCTGCTTCAATCTCAAGCGCACCGGATATCAAACTTCCGAGTCGTTCTGCCCATTGCGCCTGCCCTTGAACATCACGGATCAAATCATTACGCACTTCAAACATTACGTTTGACAATTTTCGCTGGACGCCATGCATTTCTAATGTATGAGTAACACCATCTCGAGCCTCATAGGGCTGGTTGAGTTCGACACTATATTGGCCAGATTGACGACTTAGATCTAAAGTAGAGATGGCAAAGCTGGCGTCTGAAGCATCATGGATAATCCCAAGCTCAAGACTCCGTTGCTGTCCTTTAAAAATAGGTGTGAAACTGTGAATACAGACTATCGCAGGACTTGTGCGCTGTTGCAGACAATCGTTAATCACCTGTTCAACCGCGCGTTTGAATGGGGTATAAACTAGATCAAAACGGGCTTGTCGGCCTGCGGCAGATAATTGTTGGTTGGCTGGAATTTCAACACCATCACTCACTTCGACAATGGCATCTGGAGCTTCCATTACTCGATTACAGTCGAACACTAAACGCGAGTAACGCTGCAATATGAGCGGCGCATCCAGTTGTTTAGACAAAGCACGGGCCAAACTAGCAGCGCCAATATCCCAGGCGATATGGGTAGACATTGCTTCCACATCCAGCCCAAGACTACCCAGCGACTCTGGCACCAATTGACCAGCATGTTCACATATCAATACGACACCACCCTTTCCCAACGCATTTTCGACAATGGGCGCTGGCTGCGTAGAAAACAATGTATCGAGTAATTTGGTCATGATGTCCTATAAGCTGTTATTCTTGACTGACAATAATTTGCAAAATAATTGCGATTAAAGCTTGTCCTGTAAAAATTATTACAGCTGGCACTAGCATTGTCAATTCTATTACATAATAATAACGACATTGTCTAATTGAAGGGAGGGCGAGTGACCATAGCTGAGAAAATAAAGCAGCAGTTTGATCAATTCACACCAGCAGAAAGAGAATTGGTCAATACACTGATTGCTAATTACCCAATGGCTGGACTGGTAACCATTACTGAACTGGCTAAATCTGCCAATGTATCGACGCCGACAGTTATGCGCACCGCAAAAAAGCTCGGCTTTAAAGGTTTTTCTGATTTCCAGGCTGTACTTCGAGACGAGCTCCAGAAAACCCTGTCAGACCCAATGGTGAAACACGATCACTGGGCGAGCGACGTTCCGGCAGAACATATACTTGGCCAGTTTGCAACGGCAGTGACTACCAATTTGCGTCAGTCACTCAAACAAATTGATCACGAATCTTTCGATCAGGCAGTCAGTTTACTGAGCGATAAAAACAGAGATGTTCACATTGTCGGTGGACGGATTACCCATGCTTTCGCAGATTATTTGCAAACTCATCTGCAGGTCATTCGTAAAGATGTACAGATGTTGCCTTCTTCATCCAGTTTATGGCCGCACCATCTATTAAATGTCAACACAGGTGATGTGCTCATTATTTTTGATATACGCCGTTACGAGGCAGATTTGCTCGAACTTGCCAAACTAGCAAGTGAGCGCGATGTAATAATAGTATTGTTTACCGACCAATGGTTATCACCCATCACCAGTCATGCAACTCATTATTTCACCAGCCGTATCGAAGCGCCCTCAGGATGGGACTCGGGTGTGGTAATTTTGTTTTTGATAGAATCATTAATCGCGGCACTAGAAAAAGCGCTTTGGTCAGACACTAGTTCGCGCCTAAAGGAACTAGAAAATATATTTGATTTTACCGGACGGTTCAAGCGTTAACCATTCACGAGTTCAGCAACACACTGAATCTATCAATTCAAGTTATAAACTTCTGAGATGAATCAAAGCCACATCATCTCATGCTAAAGCAGCTTAACTGAGAGCAACCCAGGTTTGATCTTATATTTTTCAAACCTTATTACATGCCCCCAGCAACCAACAGTTAAACATCATTTTATGGACATCAAATCGTAAAAAAGAGTACGGCATCGCTCTGGAAAATGCCTTTGGCAGTATCGCTAAGGTGCTGTTCTTAATCGTACCTTTCACATTAATAGCGATTGCTTATTAGCAAGGTTTCGTTAATCCTAACCACCCTAATTTGCCCATTTCGTTTTCTGTGCCTAACATTTTATTGCTGATATTCCTATTTCCTACTTTGCATACACTGACATCACTTCTTCAAAACAACCACACAATGGATATCCTCGATACCCTAATATGTTCAGCATCGCTGGTCTTTTGCTTCTGCTATTGGTCACATATGGTGTTGTAGGCACATAAAGTAGAAAATTGTAGGGGGCCGGCCCTTCAACACCCATTTTTTAGCCAAAATGGCCACTGAAGTTTCCTAACACCAGTGACCAATAACACAAATTTACTATACGTCCTGATTCTGAACCATAGTCCGTGTTGCCAGTGCACGCGATATTTCACTATGCGACGTATTAAAGTCATCACCATCGGTGTAGAAAATCAGTTCGTCGCACATCGATGCATATCGCTTTCGAGAGGGATCTTTCATTTCCTGGTCAGTTGTAATACCGTAGATATACTTGCCCTTGGCACGCGCATAACCACACTCAAAACCTGTCCATGCCTCAACTTCTATACCGTCGAGTATGACTATAACCACATCCGCTTTATCCAGTTCTTCCTCATAGCAGCTCTGTATCTGCCTCGGTGTCATTGTGTCGTCATCAATTTCCAAGTCAACCAGAGGAATAATCATTTCCATGTAAGGGTTGTCACCAGTGATGGTTTCGCGCAACCCTATATTCCAGACTCGGGAAGCCTGTGAAGTGTTATAGGCAGCTAGATAAGCCCTGACACCCTGATAAACGCCCATTTTTACATTCGAGGTAATGGCGTCCGGTTGAGTGTTGGTTTCTTTTTGTGCCGCTATGCGTAATGCGTCATCAAGCAATATGTCACCAGTCATCAACGCATGGCTAATCACGGTACCATTAATATTCGGCAGATAGCGTAACCGAGAGATATCGTCCAGCGTCAGTACTGTGCCACTGGAATATACCGGTATCGATACATCATGACTGAGCTGTTCGGTCAAGGCGAGCTCCTCCGTAAAATCACCTTCTAGAAATTCGGTACCTTTGTGTATCACGCCTGCAATTCCGGTTACCTGTAGCTCCCGAATAATATCTTCTGCTCTGAACGCGGTCTGCGTCTTCCAGCCGTCGATCATGACATATCCATCACGGGTAACTAGGTGAACAATAATGCCGCCAGGATGACGATTTGCGGCCTCGACTACCAACGGGGCGTCGGTAATAGCGACGGTTCCTAACACTACTCCTGCTGCTCCCTCCTCAAACCAGTCATTGATCTGAATTAGCGTTCTTATTCCGCCTGCTACCTGTACTGGCGTATCGGTCGCCGCAATCATCTGTTTTATCAGCGTTTCGTTATTACTATCCTTCGAGCGCGCCGCATCGATATCGACAATCTGTATAATTTTGGCCCCGGCAGCGGAAAATTTTACCAGTGCATCCATAGGCAACATATCGTGAACCGTATCATTTTCATCGCTGGCAGATCGGGTGATGACTCTACCGGACTGGATCTGAATTTCGGGAATGATTAACATACTTTACGAGTCTCCTAAGACAATATAATGAAATAGTATAACAGATCGTTCCTAATGATAGTTGAAGTGTGCCAGAGCATTATGAGGTCAAACGTTATGGGGTCACATCTTGATTTAACTCTTTAAGCAAATTACAGGGATAGGCCTTGTATCTGGCTTGGTCACCATGAACGCTATAAATACCAATATTGCAGGCGCAATATATCTGCCATTAAAGCCCGACCTCGCAGTACTTTCTCACTAAGAAGCGCCTAATCTTGGCGCACTTATTGCCATGGTTGGCATACATGCTTTTTCAGAGGCAAAAAACAGTCAAAAAAATCACTATTTTTATAGACGTCCATTAAGACATTCGCTGGGATCTTTGGGATGCTATGCCACTACGCACCTTTATGTTGACGTTATTGTGTTTTACCTCAACATTTTTCGGGGATAGATAAGAAAATTATGAATTGTAAGCAACTAGCTGGCGCTTGTGATAAAGAATTTCATTCAAATTCATTTGATGAGATTGTAGAAATGGGCAAGCGGAATGGAAATGTTCCAGAAAGATAATGAAGCTCAACTTGAAGCTATGAATAAAATACATCAACTAATGCAAAATCCCGAAGCAATGACAAAATGGTTTGGAAGCATTACCTGAGAACTAGAAGTACATTGCTTTGTTGCAACGCACAAATTTATGGAGATTGTTGCGTTTTGACCGCTCCATGTTCGAATGGCAACTTGAGAAAGCGCCCTTCTCAATATCATTTTCTCGCCGGTAAATAGCGTTACTCATTAAACTCGACTAACTCTCCCAAGGCTTGTTTAAAGTCCGCCAACCTCGGATAATGATTCCCATAAGCATCAATTTGCCTAACACAAATTAAGGCTCTCACTTCCGGTTGCTCTGTTGACTGTAGGCGTAATTCGGTTTCATAGTTAATGTTACTCGGTGGGTCATAAACCCATTTTCTTGACGCGAAGATTCGAGGTGCATAGTGATCGTCATTTGAAAGTTTCACTTGGGTGACACGGAATTTTCCTGACAAGATACTCAGCTTGGGGCCATTTTCTTTTTGCAGACTATTCATCAGAACACTGCAAAAAACGGCGGCTCTATCAATATATGATTTCCCTATGATCTGGCCTTTCTGGCTATAGACACGAGCCTTGTTGATTGGAATATCGGCCGTAATATTCATCTGGATTTCAGATCCTGGCTTGACCGGCAACTGCTTTTCAAATCGACTTTTGATGCTTACACACGCGCTTATAAAAAATAACATTGTTAAGACAACTGCGACTTTGCCTAATTTTTGGTTCATTGTAGATTCTTCTCCAAACCTTTTGCTATATGAACGATAGACTACAAAAGCATAAACAAGTTTCTTTTTATAATGGGTATGGGAATGGGAATTGACTTCAACTTTAGTCTCACTTCTAATTGACGTTTGCTACCATAATGAGTTCACAATGCCCAATAACCAGAGCAAGCACGGTATTCAAACCCAGGCAATTCATGCCGGTGAAAAACCTAACCCAACCACTGGCGCATCAACTCCAGATTTGGCGATGTCGAGCAGCTTTTTAGTCGACCAGGACATTAGTTTTTCGGCTAACAACATGAGTGATGAAACGCCGTTTCTGTATACACGCTGGGCAAACCCCACAACTGCGCAACTCGAGCAAAAATTGGCTGTGCTTGAAAAAACCGAAACCTGTATTGCCTTTGCATCCGGTATGGCTGCGTCGGCAGCTGTCATGCTCAACTATTTGAGTTCTGGCGATCACTTAATCATTAGCAATACTAATTATCCCGGCACGGCTGAATTTGCTCGCGACACACTGACTCGGCTAGGCGTTTCTGTCACGCCTGTCGATACTTCGGACATCATCAATATTGAGCAGGCAGTGCAGGAAAATACTCGAATGATCTGGCTCGAATGCCCGTCCAATCCGCTATTACGCTTATGTGATATTAAAGCCATATCAAGCATTGCTCGACCAGCAAATGCCTTACTGGTGGTTGATTCTACGTTCGCAACCCCGATCGCAACCAGACCTATCCAACTTGGCGCTGATTTAGTGGTGCACTCGCTAACGAAATATATTGGTGGCCATGGTGATGCCATGGGTGGTGCTGTGTGTGGCAGCCAAACACTGGTCGGCTCTTTACGTGGTGAAGCTTTGGTGCATTACGGCGGCGTCATTAGTCCCTTTAATGCATGGCTTATTATGCGTGGCATGGCAACCTTGCCGCTTCGAATGCGGTGTCACCAGGAGAATGCACTAGCTGTTGCCCAATTTCTTGAATCGCATGGTAAGGTTGAAAAGGTCATTTACCCAGGCTTGCCATCTCACCCTCAGCACTCGCTAGCAAAACAACAGATGGACAATTTCTCCGGCATGATTTCGTTTCGGTGCGCCAACTCAGCGCAACTTGCGAAAAAAATGATGAAGAAGCTAAACATCATTCACTATGCGGTATCGTTAGGGCACCATCGGAGTTTGATTTACCTGATGCAAACCAGTGATCTGGTCGGTTCTTCTTATCGGTTGGAAGGCGTCGAGCTTGAAAAGTATCATGACACGGCAGGTGAAGGCCTGTTCCGCTTATCAGTGGGTTTGGAAGACACAGTCGATTTAATCAACGACCTCGAGCAAGTGCTTTAATCTACCGCACTCCTTCAGGATGCACGATGTACTTCGTATTATTTAAAAGTGCAGCCTCGACTTAGCCGACAGACTCCTAGCTTAATAATAATCACTGAGGACAATCAAGATGACGACAAAAGCGCTGCGCATAGCTCAAATAACCGATATTCATCTCACCGAGCATGACGGTGAAACACTACAAAGCATTGATACGGGCGAATCGTTACGCCAGGTACTCGCCGAGATTAGTGCTCTGTCGCCACGACCATCCTTAATTATTGCGAGTGGGGATTTGGTACAGACAGCCAATTCAAAATCTTACAGCCGTTTGAAGTCAATTTTTTGCGACATGGACATTCCAGTCTACGTATTGCCAGGCAACCATGATGACTCAGAAATGATGCAGCAACATCTAGTGGGCGGCAGGGTAAAATATCAATCCAAGTTAGACCTTAACGGCTGGTTGATTCTATTTTTAGACTCAACAATCAAAGGAGAGAATCACGGCGTTGTTTCTGAAAAAGAACAAACACTACTTGAGAAAAATATAGGATCGGAATTTAATAAACCGATATTGATAACCTTGCATCACCCCACTATAAACAGTTGCCCTTCTTTTGGTTGCCGTCTGGATAACAAAGATAAATTCATAAGCTACTTAAAACAGCAGTCTTCGATAAAGGCAGTCATCGCTGGGCATACACATTTAGCGGCTGCGGATATCGACGCTGACCTTGCCCAGTACACAACACCATCAACTTTCGCACAGGTCACTCACAGTGAGTCGGCAGAACCAACTGGCACCGAAGACTTTTGGATATCCCACACCATGGACAGCTCCATGCATGGCTATAGAATTCTGGATTTATCTGAAGACGGACAGGTTGACAGTTTTGTCGGATGGGCAGTCGACAGCGGCAATTAGAGTATTTTCGAAACCGTCTTCCAATAACCATCACCCTTAAATTTAACCTGCAGCCCCGTATAAGAATGAAGCGCAGGCAACGCGTGAAATGGTACGGATGCCAGATAATGATGCTCAGCATGATAAGACATATTCCACGACAGAAAGTTAATCAATGGGCTGGTAAAAATGGTACGTGAATTTTCAAGCATATTTGAAGAAAAGTCACAACCGGTGTGTTCAGCCAGTAAAAACCAACGTAAAAATGGTTGACCGATCAACAACGGTAAAACCCAGTAATTAACTAACCAGGTTGCATCAAACACAAAGTAGCCTGCGATTAAAACCAAATACAAGCCCACATGAACTCTAGCTTCGATAATAATAGTTTGATGATCACTGGTTTGAAAATATGCCCCTGTTACATCACCCTTTGCGTGTTGATAAATCGTTTTGAAATTAGCCCACCAAAATGGCAAACCACTGAGGTACAGCAGGTAGTCATATCGGGTGAGCACTTTCTTGCCAATCAACTTTCCTATTAGTTCTGGGTCTTTGTTAACATCTTGAGTATGACGATGATGGGCCAGATGATAAGCACGAAAATACTGATACGGAATCACTAAAATAAATCCAAATACCGAAGCCACCCAATTATTTAAATGAATCGATTTAAAAGCTGTGTAGTGAATCGTTTCATGCAAGGGTGAAAAAACAAAACTAAGAACAATTCCGTGCAACAGCAACGCGATCAGAAATAGCC
>JBLILW010000088.1:0-9698 GCA_047638435.1 Urechidicola sp. | reverse complement strand
TAGGTTAATTATTGCCATCGAGTGCCTTAGCATTCGGTGGCACTTGTTTTTAACATCGCTTTCAATTATCACCCTAAGTTCCATTTCAGAAAAACATCCTTTCACTTAATTTATAGAGCCTATTTATATAGAATAGCTAGCTGGAGCATACTGCTAAATTTAAATGCATTTTTAGCCCACCCTGAAATGAATCCGTAGAACACGTAGGGCTTCAGTAATCGGCGTTGAAGGATACGATCACGTGATCTCTCTCCGTTGTAGCGGAAGGCCATTTGTATTATGTGTGATGGGAAGATAGCGACCTTGCCACCCTGTGAATAGGAACCCCAAGTGCTAGAGTGGTTGGTACTGCTCGCATCTATCGATGTAGTTTTTAGTACCACGCGGCATCGGAACACGCGCGTTGGCGATATAGTTTAGCAGGCGTTTTCCTTCGCGCAGGAGCGCCCGGCCCTTATCTGTATGCATCCGTAATAATTGATCCGAGTCATCCGGCAGTTCGGGCTCGAAAGCATCCATTGCTTCTGCAAGCGCTACAAAATTCGGCCAGATCCGAAAAATTATGACATCCTTTTTCATTGTTTCCGCAACCTGCTTCGATGCATCGGCATAATCTCGAATAATAGGCTCACAACCGGCGAAAAACTCATTTGCGCTAAAAGTGGTAATCATCTGGTCACGAATCATGTCGATATCATGCTTGCTCTGCGCTATTTTAATAAATCGAGATTCATAAAAATCAGCGGGCGTCATCGTAAAGGCCTTAAAAGGCTCGCCCCAAATTTCATCAATTCCTTCACAGCCAGAGTAATGTCTAACCTGTTGACCTAATACGAGCGCTTCTTGAAAGCGAGCACTACATTGGCGCATCAATTCATTATCCCGACTCACCTGCACACCAAGCTCGCCTAAATCGACTATTGAGGTAAACAAATCTGTCGCTCTATGAAACAATGAGCCCGCGAGCATCGCCGCATTCACTCGCTTGCGTGCAGGGTCCGTTTCTAATTCGTAAGCAGCTCTGGCTTGATCAAGTTTTTTACCCGGTGTGCTTATACCTGCTTCGGTATGGTGAAATGCGCGTCGGGTTAAACTATCAATGAGCCGTTTTCGATTGCTTAAGGTATCGGACAAAGGCTTGTAGTAACGTATCCAGTAACCGTAATAATAAATACAGTCGGTGTCGTCGATTATTAATCGAGTGCCATTCACAGGAGTTTTATTCATGAAGTCATTGGTATGAAAACCAACATAAATTAATACCGGTATTTTAAAATTGGTAACAGCATCATAAATCAAACCTTTGAAATCATCCATAAATGACTCAGTCAAATACGCATTAGTGACACAATAAAAGTTGAGGCTGTTTAGAAGGATTGGCTAACAAAAAATTTACCATTTTGGCTATACTTGCGAGCTGCCTAAGTGTATAAAAATATCCTTTTGGGCAACTCTATCTATGAAATTTTTCATAGTGAAACTGCAGATTTAATTTTGTCTGGCTCATGCTATGAGCTCCAACCAGTTTATAATCTTCGATCGCTAGTCCATTAACCTCAGATCAGGAGCACCGTCAGGCATGGCTTTATCCATTGTTAGCTCTAATCGTGTAGAAACACTCCAAAAAAGCCTGTGTCATCTTCTTCGCTTTCAAATGTTGAGCAATCCTTTTGACCCTGACGTTATTATTGTCCCCACTTTTGCGATGGCGCGCTGGCTTAATTTAAAAATTGCTCAGCAACAGGGAATTGCTGCCAATATTGAATATCCTTTGCCGAGTGCATGGATTTGGCAACTGGCCACCTCGGTTCTCGAAGATACACCAAAGATTGATCCCTTATCACGCGACGTGATGAGCTGGAAAATTTTCCGGAGCTTGCCTGAGTTGGTCAACAGCACCGAATTTGAATCAATTGGTCATTATCTGGAACAAGATACTTCTGGCGTCAAACGCTGGCAGTTATCGACTCGTATCGCCGACGTTTTTGACCGTTACCAGCATTACCGCCCAGAAATGATTCGACTCTGGTCCAATGGCTCTGAAAATCATTGGCAGGCATCGCTATGGCGGGTCTTGATCGAAGATGAAACTATACACTACCGTAGTTTAGTACTCGATCAACTACTGCTTGCTTTACGAGGCAATATAGACAAAACCCGTCTTCCTGAACGGATTAGCCTTTTTGTACTATCCAGCCTGCCACCAAGGTTTATCCACTTAATCCATGCGCTTGCAGAGCACACCACAGTGACGCTTTATCTGCATAGCCCGACTGATCAATACTGGGCTGACTTGAAAAATCAAAAGTCGCAGTTACAGATGCGTCTGTTACAACCTCAAAAGGCGCAATACTACGAGGCAGGCAATGAGTTACTCACTTCCTGGGGGCGACAGGGCCAAACCATGCAGGACTTGTTACTCGATAATAATGGTCTGGTCACAAATGAAGCGGATGCCTATCAAACACCCGATTGTTCGACGCTGTTGCAATCAGTTCAGCAGAGTATTTTCGACCTCGATGATACACCTGTCACTATGCTTGCGGATGATTCACTTTCGGTGCATATCTGCCATAGCCCGATGCGCGAGTGCCAGGTTTTACACGATGAACTACTCAAGCTGCTGCAAAAAGACCCGACATTAAAACTAGAAGATATACTGGTGATGGTGCCCGACATTAGTCGCTATGCACCGTATATCGAAGCAGTATTCCAAACCTGTGACAATAAAACCCAACCGACTCTAGCGTGGAATATATCCGACATTACGCTAGCAGATGAACACCCTTTGATTCTCACTTTTTTACAATTACTAAAATTGCCACAGAGCCGTTTTTCATTGTCTGAGGTTTTATCATTATTAGACATAGACGAAGTAAAGAATCGATTTGGTCTCGACGTACAGGCACTGCTGAGCATTCGCAGTTTACTTGATGATGCTCAAATTCGTTGGGCTATCGACGCTCAACACAAACAGCAATTGGGTTTACCACCGACTATCGAAAATACCTGGCAACAGGCGAAGCAACGGTTATTCGCCGGATACGCAATGACAGGTGACGACTACTGGCATGGTATCGCTGCACTGTCACAAGTGCAGGGCGAACGAGCATTGCATATCGGTAAGTTTTGGCATTTGTTTGAACGCTTGCAACATTGGCGAAAGCGACTAATGCAGCCACAAAGTTCGCAAGGCTGGCAAACGTCTCTACTGTCTTTGCTCGATGAGTTTTTCTTTGAGCGGAGTGGTGGTGATGGCCGACTTCAACACATTCGCGATGTTGTAGCCGAACTCGGCGATACTAGCTCCAGTACTAGCGCCGATAATAACGAGAGCTACCTGTCGTCTGAACTGGTGAACTTTTGGATGGAGCAGCAACTAGCTTCACAGGAAAAGCCAGGGCGATTATTTTCGGGTGGTATTACGTTTTGTGGCATGCGCCCCATGCGCTGTCTGCCATTTGAAGTGATCTGCTTGCTCGGTATGAATGATGGAGATTTTCCTCGTCGCGATAGCCGGGTTGACTTTGATCTTATGAACAATAGCTGGAAACCAGGTGACCCGTTAAAAGGTGACGAAGACCGTTACCTCATGCTGGAAACTTTATTGTGTACTCGAAAGAGCCTTTACATTAGCTACTGTGGTCGCAGTCTAAAAGATAACGGCGAATGCATGCCTTCTGTATTAATCCGAGAATTATTAGATTTCGTCGATCTTCATTTTGAATCCGATCCTATTCCTAATATTAGAGCTGAAACTAGTATGAGTGAACAAATCACGACGACTCATCCGATGCAGGCATTTTCAGAATCAAATTTTAAGTTACCGCTGCATGGGTTTAGTCATTATTGGTGTGATATTGCCAATCAATTGGCTCAACCAAAATCCACCCAGCCAATGCTAAGTTGGTCAGAGCAATCACTGGTGCCGGTATCTGAAGACGCGCCTCAGAGTAGCCTCGACCTACAGCAACTCTGTCGTTTTCTGAAGCATCCGGTTGAATATTTTTTTCGCCAACGACTCAAAATTTATCTTTATTCCGAAGACTCGGCTATCAATGAAGAAGCTTTTGATCTGGCTGGTTTAGAAAAATGGCATCTCAAGCAACGTCTCGCCAATGATTATCTAAATCAGGTCGAAACCAATACCCAACACTTATCTGCCGAAGGTCTGTTGCCGCATGGCCCAGCTGCGCTTAGCAGCATTGCTGCCATTTGCAATGCTCAAGAAAGCTTGTTACTGCAACTTCAGCCCTATGATGGAGTAAAGGCTGAACCTAAAAATATCATCTTGTCGTTTGATGCCAACCTTGAATTGAATGGTTCGGTCGGAAATTACTACCCAAAACTAGGGCTAATGGAATTCACTAGTAGCAAACTGCAGGGTAAGCACTTTCTATCACTTTGGGTCAAACACCTTGCGATGTGCGCCACAAGACAATTTAATAATGACGAGACAAGTTGTTTAATCAGTAGTGATCAGACGCTTGTTTTTTCACAAATCGATGCTGATCAAGCACATCGCCAGTTGGCTGATTATGTCGGTTTATTTCAACAAGGTGCACAACTGCCTCTGGCTATATTCCCCGCTGCTAGTTATGCATTTTCTCACAGTTTTTACAAAAAAGGTGATGCTGAAAAAGCCATTAGTGCCGCCTATAAGGCCTGGCAAGGTAATAGCTGGGGAGGCTATTCTGCAGATGATTTTGATGATGCTTATATTCAATTAGCGTTGCGCAACAACCTGCAAGACCCACTCACGACAGAGCAGTTTCGCGATCATGCACAAACACTCTATCAATTGGCCTTAAGCAACGGTGACTTTTTGTGATTCATAATCTATCACAAATGCTCACTGCTGAAAAAATGCTGAGTATTGATCTTAACGGTATTAAGCTGATTGAAGCGAGTGCTGGCACAGGTAAAACTTATACCATTGCCAACCTTTATTTACGATATATTCTGGAGGGTCGCACACCGTCAGAGGTTTTAGTCGTGACCTTCACTAATGCGGCCACGGAAGAATTACGCGGCCGTATTCGGGCACGTTTGTTTCAAACACTGCAGTTATTCGTCACACCCGTTGTATCACCCGATCAATTTTTATCTGAACTCGTCAAGCAATGGCAGGGTTTCGAACAAGACCAACAGTCTTTATGGTTCGACCGATTACAACTGGCGCTTCGTTGTATGGATGAAGCGTCGATCTGGACAATTCATAGTTTTTGTCAACGAGCGATGCAGGATCACGCATTGCAAAGTAATCAGTTTTTTGAAACTCATTTGATGGCGGATGATCGGTTGCTTTGGGAGCAAGCGTTGAAAGACTGGTGGCGCACAAATAGTTACTCGTTGAACCAATCTGATTGGGGTTTATTTGAATTATCGCTTAACGGTATCGA
Source organism: Urechidicola sp. (assembly GCA_047638435.1). GTDB lineage: Bacteria > Pseudomonadota > Gammaproteobacteria. Next base: position 4,296 of record JBLILW010000088.1, on the reverse strand, counting down.
AACCTTCATCAGTCTGCAAAGAGAGATTCGTTACAGCCATGCGGTTAAGTGGTTTCCAGTTATCAATAAAACATTAGCGGATTTGTATTTAGAATGGCACGCACTTGAAACTGTGGTGAAACAACTTGGACAGGCATGGCAAACCGAACGTGATTCAATATTCGAAATTTTGCTTAATTCCAAGGCCTTGTCACGTGGCGTTAAACTACCGTATCACAAGGACAACCTTGAAGGATTCATGACCGAAATTGATCACTGGCTTCGTTCAGATCAGCTACTCACAATACCCAAAAACGCCAAATATTTAGGTTCCACTGAACTGTATGAAAACTCAAAGCCAAAGCAAAAAGGTAAAGATGCCAGCCTGGATCATTCCTTCTTTTTGGTTATGGAAGACTTTTTACAACAAGTAGCACAGATTCTATCAGCCTTTCGGTCGGTCGCTTTATTGAAGGCTTTTGAGTATTCGACCGACAATGTTCGTCAACAAAAAAAAGAAAGCCGCTCTCTCGCTTATGACGATCAGTTAAGCCTGCTGCTGGATGCACTTAGAAAACCGCAGTCTGATAAGTTGATAGCTGATCTTCAGGCCCATTTTCCGGTCGCGATGATTGACGAATTTCAAGATACTGATGCGACCCAGTATGAAATTTTCGAGCGGCTGTATTTTTCGCAAGACAATCTAAGCCTAACCATGATTGGCGACCCTAAACAGGCTATCTATAGTTTTCGCGGTGGCGACATTTTCACCTACATGAAGGCACGTAATGCGCCAGAAGTTCGTCTTTGGTCGCTTAAAACAAACTGGCGCTCGCAACAAGATTTAATCAAGGCAGTGAACGCCTTTTTCAGTAATCACAATACACCTTTTATCTACAATGACGCCATTAGCTTTACCGAAGCAGAGGCGGCGCCACAATCAACCGCTGCCGGCCTTAGCCTTAACGGTGCGATTCAATCACCGATCACGCTTTGGCACATTCCGCTGAATGACAAAAATAAAACCATTTCGAAAGATTTAGTCAGTCAGCGCCTCAATGAAGCAACGGCCAATGAGATAGTCACGCTGGTGTCGGCTGGACTCAAGGGCGACGCATGCTTTGATGAGCACGCCCTGCGCAGTGGTGATATTGCGGTATTGGTTCGTACCTCTCGTGAGGGTGATGAACTTCGTCGGGTGCTTTCAAGCAAGGGCGTCAAGTCTGTCACGATTGGCAAAGATAAAATATTTGATAGTGAAGAAGCTCATGCTTTGTATGACTTACTCCATGCCGTTGGACACTATAACGACCGCCGAAGTTTACATCAGGCGGTCGCTAGCCCATTGCTCGGCCACGACTATCAACGTATCGCTACCCTCGTTGATGATGCCGACAGCTGGCAACAGTGGATAGGAAACTTTCGTGATTTACATAAGCTTTGGATTGATAAAGGCTTTATTGCCATGTTTCAGTCGTTACTACATCGCCTAGAAATAGCCCAAACACTCGCAATATCTGAAAACGCCGAGCGCCGCCTGACTAATCTTCTGCATCTTGGCGAAGTATTACAGCAGCAATCTCGTCTTAGCGCCGGTATTGATAGTCTGCTTGCCTGGTATCAAAAACAGATGACGGAAGCAGATACCGACGAAGCCGAACTACGCCTGGAAAGTGATGCGGCATTGGTTAAGATTGTCACCATCCACAAAAGCAAAGGTCTTGAGTATCCCGTCGTGTTTTTACCTTTTCTGTGGAGCTGTCGAGCAGGTAAATATAAACCGAATGATTTAATACGCTTTCACGATGAACAATTCAATCCCGTTATCGACATGGGTAGCGACCGTCGCGCGCAACACGAGTGTATCGCCGAAAAAGAAAGACTAGCTGAAGATTTACGTCTGCTCTACGTTGCGCTGACCCGTGCGCGTAGCAAGGTTTATCTTGCTTGGGGTGATGTTGGTGGTGCAACAAGTAAAGGGCAACCTTATCAATCTGCTCTGGCTTATTTACTCCATTCTGGGCAAACACCCGAAGACTTAACGATGCAACTGCCCAGTGGCTTCACAGACCCAACGGTCATACCGGAAGACCTGGACAAGCTGGTGGCAAAAAGTGAAGGTCGAATAACCGTGTTGCCTTTACCTGAATTAGGGGACTCGGTAACTAAAGAGTTTGATAACAAGCAGGTCGCGTTGGTTGAGCCATCGCCGTATCAAACCCAAAAAGTAACGGCCTGGCGTATTGCGAGTTTCTCCAGTTTGACAAGGGATGTGCATCAAGTTTCGCACCGTGGGTCGAGCACCATTAGCAACGACCCAATTTTTAATTTCCCTGCTGGTAGCCATGCGGGTTTACTGCTGCACCACCTACTCGAAGAACTTGATTTTAGCGCCAACATATCGGAGCAATGTAGCCAGCTTATTCCTAGATTTGCGCCCAGATTTGGACTCGATGCACCGGAGCATCATAAAACTCTGGTACGTTGGCTAGAGCAAGTTGTAGCAACCGAACTCGATAGTAACGGATTGTCGCTGTCAAAATTAAGTCACAAACAACGCTTAAACGAACTCTCTTTTGATTTTGCTTTAGATGACCTCAACATTGATCAATTAAATCGCCTGCTGGTAGAAATCTACAAAACATCCTCTCTCGGGTCAGACATCGAACCCATTACAACCGCAGGCTTTCGGGGCATAATCACCGGCATAATCGATCTTATTTTTGAATTTGAAGGTAAGTTTTATATTGCTGATTATAAGAGCAACCACTTAGGACATAGTTTTGGGGATTACAAACCCAATGCTTTAAGCCGAGCCATTATTGACCGCCGTTATGATTTACAGTATTTGATTTATTCGATTGCTCTGCATCGGTACCTTTCGACGCGTCTGCCTGACTATAATTATCATACTCATTTTGGTGGCGTTTATTACTTATTCATTCGGGCGATGCGTCCCGAATTCAATTCGACTTACGGCGTATTTTTTGACCTACCCGATTACGAATATATTTGTGCGCTCGAAAAACTGTTAGTTCCACCTAGCAATGCTTGAGTTTTACGTAATGAACATGACATGATGAATATGACATGAAACAAGTTCTAAAACAGCTCGCGCAAACTGGCGATATCTCTTACCTGAGCTATTATTTTGCTGAATTCATTGTTGAACAATCTGGTCAGCAGTCAGACAGTGCAATGGATGACCTGGTTGCACTCAGCGCGGCATTGGTTAGCGAAAAAAACCAGAAAGGTGATGTTTGTGTCCTGTTGGATCAATACGTCAACCAGCCCTTGTTTTTTGCCAGCGCTTCGATCACACAAACATTACCAAAGGGTATTTCTGTTTCGGCCTGGCAAAAGTTGCTTCACGATTCGCCCTGTGTCGGAAACACCGGTGATAGCGCACCTTTAATTCTAGAAGGCAATCGATTGTACTTAAGCCGGTTCTGGTTTTATGAAACTCAGGTTGCGCAGTCAATTTTATCTAGATTGAGTCATCCTGTACCGATAGATCAGGAACGATTTCTACCTTGTCTAAAACAATTATTCCCCAGTGTAGACAAAGCTGACGATTCTGCAGGTCAAATGATTGCGGTTGCCATTGCGGCTAGCCATCGCTTTTCTGTTATTTCTGGAGGCCCAGGTACCGGTAAGACCACCACCGTCGTCAAACTGCTGTCATTGCTACTGTCGCAGGCGCCAGAGATGCGCATCAAGCTTGCTGCACCGACGGGTAAGGCCGCTATGCGCTTAGTTGATTCTATTCAGGCACAGATCGCCAATCTTTCTAAGAGCAATCTTGATAAGGGCAATGTTGTCGAAGACAATTCTATTCAAAGCCTAATTCCGACCGAGGCAAGCACTATTCATCGCTTGCTCGGATATGGAAATCAAACGTTTCGATATTGTCGTGATCAACCACTGCAGGTCGACTGTATCGTTGTCGATGAAGCCTCGATGATTGACCTGACCCTGATGTACCATTTGCTGGATGCATTACCAAATCACACGCGAGTCATATTGCTCGGTGACCGGGATCAACTAGCGTCAGTCGCTGCTGGTAATGTGCTGGGTGACATCACCGGTCATGGCATCGTGATTGGGTATACGCCATTACAGAACCATTTTGTTGATTCAATCATGACTAGTATAGCGCCAGTTGGACAGCCGATTGGGAAAACTATTGGACCTACAGGTCAACAGCCCATTGCAAACGCGATTGCGCTACTTAAGCACAGCTACCGTTTTAAATCTGATAGCGGCATTGGTCAATTGGCGGTATTAATTAATCAGGGCTCCGGTCAACAGGCCATC
>JBLILW010000087.1:0-9721 GCA_047638435.1 Urechidicola sp. | reverse complement strand
GGGTCTCCTGCACGACCACCGCTGTAATTAGCGTCACCAATATGAATTTTGCCATCAAGGAATGTGCCAACCGTTAGCACCACTGTCGGGGCATAAAAAGACAAACCCATCTGTGTCTTCACACCTTCGACGCGTTCACCATTTTCGATCAAGTCAACCACCGGCTGCTGAAAAATAGACAGATTGGTCTGGTTTTCTAGTTTCTCACGAATTGCGGTACGGTATAGCTGTCGATCTGCCTGGGCTCTTGTTGCACGAACGGCAGGACCTTTACGTCGATTAAGAATACGAAATTGAATCCCAGCCTTATCAGCCGCCAACGCCATTTCGCCGCCGAGCGCATCAATTTCTTTTACCAAATGTCCCTTTCCAATGCCCCCAATCGCCGGATTGCAACTCATCTGGCCAAGGGTATCGATGTTGTGAGTGAGCAACAAAGTCTTCACACCCATGCGCGCAGCGGCAAGCGCAGCTTCGGTACCGGCATGGCCACCACCGACAACAATGACGTCAAAACGTTGAGAATAATCCATTGATATTGATCATCTTGAAAAGGGCGCGTATTTTAGCGCTTTTAGTCAGTAAAAACCAACCCACTAAATTATGACTCGGCTATTAGCCTCGACACCCAAAATATCCACTCAACTCTACAGCTTATATTTAAAACCTTCATGCGACGCTACAAACCCCAACAGCTCATAAAATCTCAATGCCGCTGGTCGCTGCTTATCGGACGTTAACTGTACAATAGAACAATTTCTTTGTCTGGCTCGCTCGATGGCCCAGTTAATAAGATCAGTACCCGCGCCTTGCCCTCGAAAGTCCTTTGCGATTCTGACACCCTCAATAAGGCATCGCCATGAACCAATATGCGTTAGATAAGGTATAAATGTTAACTGCAACATGCCAACCAAGGCACCATCACTTTCTACCACGGTTAATTCATTATTGGAATCTTTGTCGATACTGTGAAATGCATCGACATAACTTTGCTTCATTGGCAGGGAAGTATCTTCCCTTTTAGAGCCCAACTCATCATCTGCTAGTAAATGGGTTAGATCTGAAAGATCACTTTTTATCGCCTTACGAAATTCCAGCTTCATACTATCCATTATCAATAAGGGGTGAAAATGATCTGCGATTCAAACAGCAAGCTACTGGCTTCGATTGCCCATAAAGGCTATGTCTCGCTTGACCTTATGATACGTTGAATTACCTTTGCTGATCTCAAATAAATTCGGTGCCCGTCAACCCTGCAAATAGACGCCGCCATCCTTTACTTTGATTTCGAGCTTTTGCAGGCTCTGACCGTGACAAGGACCAACAACACATACCCCAGTGTCGATAAAAAAACGAGCGTCGTGCACGGCACATTGAATCAGCGCACCCTCAGAGTCTAAAAATTGATGCTCTAACCAGTCCAGTGGCGAGCCTGTATGCGGACAGGAGTTTTTGTAAGCAAAATACTGCCCATCATTTTTGACAAGGAAACCTTCAATCGCTTCGCCATTTTTCTCGACACTGAAACCAAATGAGGCTGGGTCAGACAACTCAGTGTTACTGCATATAAAGATTAATTTGATATCCATCATTTGATTGATTTCTTTGCTGGACTATAAAAAAGAAAATTATCGATGAAAAACCGCGGGCTAACATTTACACTCAAGCAGACTGACATTAATTATAGGTCTCGAAATCTGGTGAAACAAGATAACGACTGGAAGCATAAATATCAAGTCACGGTAAAAGAGCTTGATGTGAAAGAGGGTGAATGGCAAGCCTTAGAAGAAATTTTACGCAAAGCCATTAGTAGATTGAGTGTTGCAGGTCGAGGTATTGATAACGCGCTCGATCAGCAGCTAAAAAACATTCAACAATTTTCGCGTAAGAAGCAGGATAAAAAGTTACTTGAATCACTCGAGAAGCTCACCAATATTATCGCATCACTTGATGGTGACTACCCTCCACCAGGCACTTCTTCGCCGGCAATCAACTCATTCGAGCCATCATCAGTTTTATTAGAGATGCTTCAAGATATTAAGCTAGGCCAGAAGCAAACAAGCGCACTTAAAAAGGTATGCGCCGATTTACTCCGATTGATAGCTAAAGGTACCGATCTACGGTCAATCGAACCTCAGGTTGCCTTGCTCTCGCAGATAATCAATAACGGCTTGATAGTCGCAACTAATACACCTTATATAGTTCAGCCCTTTTTGTTTCAATTAGTCTCGTTGCTCGAATTGAATGATGACAATCAACAAAAGATCGGCCTACAACTTGAACTTAAGGGTGAGTTAACCGACCATCAATTACAAAACCTTGCCGACATCATTAATTCACAATTATCTGATACTACTGAGCTTGAAGGCACCAAAACTGGTGTTCCTATCGATGTCATTATTTGTTCTTTACTCGAGCGGTTAGCCATTGTTCAAGGCGCGAGTTCTGAGATAGACAAAATTCAGACCAAAATTGAAAAGGGCATAGCCAATGCAGAGTGGCCCGACACTCTGAACGATATTGTCAATAGTGTCTCACTAGCGCTCCAAAAGCTTAGCGACGAAAAGTCAGAACTGGAAAACTTTATTCTCACTGTCACCGAACAATTAGGTAACATCACAAACGTTATTACCAAGGACTTTGACGAACAGGCTTCAGGTTGGAGCGACACTCTATCATTACAGAAACTGGTGCAGTCGGGCATCGTGACGATCAAGGAAAACGTCAATGTAGTTCAGGATATTACTCAGTTAAAGGCAGCTGTTGGTGACAATATTGATTCTATTCGGGATGGCGTAGAAAGCTTTTTGCTTCGCGCTAACCAACGCTTCGACGCAACCGAGACACACAAAGAAGAACTATCAAACAAAATTGCACACATGGAGCAAGAGACAGCAAAGTTACAACAGAAATTAGCCAAAAACCGTAAAAAACTACTTTATGACACTTTGACGGGCGTTCACAGCAGGCTAGCCTACAACGAACAAATTATTCGGGAGTTGTCGCGATGGGACCGATATGGAACTCCTTTTAGTTATGCCATACTCGACATCGACCACTTTAAACAAGTGAATGACAAATATGGTCACAATGCAGGTGATAAGGCGCTCAGACTCATTGCCCAACTAATGCAGAAACAAATTCGCAAATCAGATACCTTATTCCGCATCGGAGGAGAAGAGTTTGTGTTACTGCTAACCAATACATCGCTGGCTAAGGCGGAACCCTTGATCACAAAGCTACGACATGGCGTCGCGGAGAGTGGTTTTCATTTTAAACAAGAGCGTGTCGAACTCACACTATCTGCTGGCATTACAGAAGCGACCGCAGAAGACAGCATCCAAAGCATATATGAACGTGCTGATGCTGCTCTTTATAAGGCGAAAGATGCGGGGCGAAACTGTCAGTTCATGGCCTAGCGATAAATAATGGTTAAACGTTTGCGAGCTCTGCAGACGTCTTAGCGACAATCGTTAATGCATGCAATTCACCTGATGTAATCTCCGCGTTAACACAAGCGTATACTAGCTTGTGTCGTTTAATCAGCATTAAACCCTCAAAGGCTTCACTGGTTACTTCGGCAACAAACTTGCCTTCTCCACCGGATACGGCGACAGAAGCGGAGGGCATGCCTTTTTCTATTAATTTTTGGATGATTTCAGGATTCATATTTATGGGGTAGCTGCCGATAAAAAGATGGGTTAAATGATATAATTGAACTATAAACCATACTACTAGAGAGCTGGGGAAATACCATGCAAAAACTACTGTTAAGCGGCGTCCTGATGATTTCACTTCTTGTTGGACAAGTGGCTGGACAAGCCTGGTCAGCAACCGAGGAAGAAGCTGAAGAAGTAAACACAGACAGTGCTTACATCTCTCTTGGCGAACCCCTAGTATTAAATCTAAGCAGTCAGCGAAGCCGCAATACCTACCTACAACTTACCGCCGACATATTGATAAAAGACGCTGACTCCGAAGCCCTCATCAAAACCCACATTCCTGCAATGCGCCATCAACTCATCGTATTACTCAGCGAACAACCCGAAAAGGATATGAAGTCACCGAGCAAGCGAGAAGAAATCAGAAAAACAGCCACCGCGAAAATTCAGGCAATAGTCGCCGAGCTTTCTAACAACGAAGATATTGCTGATGTTTTATTTTCTAGCTTTTTGGTTCAGTAGAACCACATCGGTAAGGGCTTATTACGGGGTGGCTATCAAATTAATACCACTGTCTTTAGCGATTATGCCTGTCTGACCATAAATAAAGTCGAGTAGCTTTTCACCCGCCATCTCGAAACGCCAACCCTGCGAGAGCTGGCTATTTTTGCGATTGATAATGAGGTTATCAATATCTTTTCGAGTAGCCAAAGTTGCCAGTGCAATATTGTTATCTTCTGCTATCTCTCTACACAATGCCATTAAGCAATCACCGATCGACTGTTGACCAGATGTTAAGGCCTTTACTTTATCGTGTTTTGGCCATTCACTGGCATCAATTCCTTGCGATGTATTAATGATGTCAAGCACTGTCTTAGCATGCTGTTCGACGAACCTTTCGTTTGCGTCTCTTATGGAGGCTAGCTCTGAGGCAGAGTCTGGTTTTAATCGGGCGATATCGAAAATCAGTTCGTCTTTAATGACCCAACGTTTTGGCAGGTTCTTTTTTTGTGCCAATTGTTCACGCCACTGGCAGAGTAAACTGGCAATTTGTAACTGAACACCTTTAAGCTTTTGAACACCTTTGAGTTTCTTCCATAACTTGGTGATGTCGAGCTGGTAAGTCGATTCGGCACTCATCGACTGCAACTCTTTTTCGATCCAAGCACTTCGCCTTTTTACTTCTAGTTCAGATTTTAAATGGCGATACACAGGCATTAAGTAACGCACGTCGTCCATCGCGTAATCCAGCTCACCTTCGGTCAAAGGTCGACGAACCCAGTTAGCACGGGTATATTTTTTCTCGAGTTGAACCTCGGTTACATTTTGAACCAGGTCGGCATAGCTTATTTGATGGCTATACCCCAACACTGCAGCGGCGAGCTGAGTGTCAAACACAGGCGTTGGGATTTGATTATAGCTTTGGAATAATATTTCAAGATCCTGGCTAGAGGAGTGAAATACTTTTATCAGATCAGGTTTTTGTAATACTTTTTTAAACGGTTCAAAATCATCGAAAGCAAGCGGGTCAATACAACCCATGTGCTGCTCAGTCGCGATTTGAATTAAGGCGAGTACCGGATAATAAGTTTTTTCGCGTACAAATTCGGTATCAATGGCGCAATAGTCGGCTGCTTCTATGCTGGTACAAAAATCGGCCAGCTTTTGATTGCTATCGATATAGGTGTAGTCCATTTTTTATCTCGTATTTGGCTTTAAAGCCTATAATGTTTTGGTAATAGCCACCATTGAAGGCACCTATCCTAATTGTTAGTTGGCCTTATTGTTAGTTGACCAGAGCATATCAATGGGTCTATTTTCTAGCGGGTGATTACTAACTTAACATTGCTTTACGTCGAATATCACGCAATATGACAAAGGCCAAGGGCCACATTAACATGCCGATAAAAGGTGCGCCAAAAACTGCCTGAATCGGTACCGTTAATCCCATGATTCCATTCATCCACGAAATGATGAGCTGGCTGATCACCAATAAACTAAAAACGTAGAAACTCTGTTGGGGCAACGATAAAACCCGGATGCGCAGATAAACATTTAAGTTTAAATAGGTTATGACCACTAAAGCTAGTGCATGGTGACCAAGCAAGGTGCCTAGTAAGGTATCAACCAGTAGTCCAACAATGAATGCTGACCACAAACCCACGCGCTTTGGTAAAGCCATCGACCAGTAAATCAGTATCAGAGCCACCCAGTCTGGACGATAAATTTTGACCCAGTCCGGCAAGGGCAATATCAAAAGAATCATGCCGACGATGAAACTAAGAGGAATAACTAGATAAAGTAACTTAGGCATGCTTATTCTTTGGTATCAAAATCGCCAACTTTAATCACCAGCACTTCTCGGCTGCTATTCAGCATGGCTTTTGGCGCTGCCAGTACTGATACAAATCCATGCGTTAAGTCTTCGCTAATCGACACAACCGTCGCAACGGGATAATCGGCGGGGAAACGCCCTCCCAGGCCCGATGTCACCAGCTCGTCTCCTATTTGGATATCTGCAGTTGCGGGTAGAAAACGTAATTCAAGGTAATCGGTATTGCCATTGCCAAACGCGACTGACCGAACACCACTTCGAATAAATTGAACCGGTGTGGCATGATCAGGATCAGATATCAAAATGATGGTCGATGAGTACCGGTTGATATGAATCACCTGACCCATCACACCAAAGTCGTCAATTATCGCATGCCCAATTTCGATACCATCGTTGGTACCCTTATTGATTTCAATTAATTGACGATAAGGGTTTTGATCAACAGAAAGCAATTCTGCGACGATCACTTCATCTGTCAGCTTACGCGAAGCGCCCAGTAAATTTCTGAGCCGAGTATTCTCTGCCTGCAATACCCGCATTCGCTGCAACTGGGCATTTAAAATTCGACTCCGAGCCTGGAGCGATTCGTTCTCTTCTAACAATTCGGTATGTGACGTAAACCATTCACCTGCCCACTTTCCACCAAGTGCAGGCAAGCTAACTAGATCCCGCAATGGTGATAGCACCAGGGAGATGTTTGAACGAACGGTATCGAGATGGTTATATCGATGGTCGACAAACATCAGCCCGATGCAGATGCTGATTAGCAATAATGCCAGAATCGTGACCCCTCGCGCTTGCTGTTGTAACTGCGTCATGCGCGAGGGATCCTGGGCCTGCTCAACAATCTATTCGACAGCTAAAAAATCTAACCCATGCTGGTCGATCATTTCGAGCACACGACCACCGCCACGAGCAACGCAGGTCAACGGATCTTCAGCGATAATCACAGGCAAACCAGTCTCTTCCATGATGAGACGATCAAGATCACGCAACAGCGCACCGCCACCGGTAAGAACAATACCGCGCTCGGCGATATCCGAGCCAAGTTCTGGTGGCGTTTGCTCTAACGCATTCTTAACCGCACTGACAATTCCATAAAGTGGGTCTTGTAAGGCTTCTAGTATCTCGTTGCTATTCAGCGTGAAACTACGTGGCACACCTTCTGACAGATTGCGGCCTTTCACTTCAATTTCGAGCAAGTCTTTTCCAGGGTAGGCAGCCGCAATTTCGACCTTAATCCTTTCGGCCGTTGCTTCACCAATCAAAATTCCGTAGTTACGTCGAACGTAATTGATAATGGCGTCGTCGAAACGGTCGCCACCAATTCGGACAGAGGCAGAGTAAACAATACCGTTCAGTGACATGACAGCAACTTCTGAAGTACCACCGCCGATATCAAGCACCATTGAACCCTGCGCTTCGTCAACTGGCATGCCAGCACCAATAGCCGCGGCCATTGGCTCTTCGATTAAGTAAACCTTACGAGCACCCGCGCCAAGCGCCGATTCACGAATGGCACGGCGCTCAACCTGAGTCGCACCACAAGGCACACAGATTAAAACCCGAGGACTTGGCCGTAGAAACTGGTTCTCGTGTACTTTGCGAATGAAGTGCTGGAGCATTTTTTCGGTATAAGTGAAATCGGCGATAACCCCGTCTTTCATAGGTCGTTTGGCGGTAATATTCGCGGGCGTTCTACCGAGCATTTTTTTCGCATCGGTGCCGACAGCTTCAATCGACTTTGGACCACCCGGCCCACGATTCTGCCGTATTGCGACAACCGATGGTTCGTTCAGTACAATGCCCTGTCCACGTGAATAAATAAGTGTATTCGCAGTCCCTAAATCGATCGATAGATCGTTAGATAGCAATCCCCTAATAGCTGAAAACATACGTTTTTTTTAACCTAAATTGGTGTTTTATGTAACCGTTAGAACCCAGATAACCAGATACGGGCATATAATTAGTCATGATGACGCGTACTCTAACCTTGAGACAAGCTTTCGGCAAGAAGAAAGCCTTAAAATGGGCGCGTTTTGCTTATACTGGCAGTGAAATTATGGTAACTTTGCCTGCTTTTCAATCGTAGCCTTGGAAAACAGCAAAAATGACCCTGAAAACAGAAGAAGTGCGAAATATTGCACATCTAGCTCGCCTGCAAATCAGCGACTCTGATGCTGAACAATATACTAACGAGTTATCTAAAATTCTCGCCGTATTCGAGCAAATGAAACCCCATGATACAACCGGTATTTTACCCATGGCACACCCAATGGACGCAACCCAACGGCTGCGCCCTGACGTCGTTAGTGAAACTAATCAACGCGACAAATTTCAAGCTATTGCACCTGATGTTGAGCAGCATCTTTACCGCGTACCGAAAGTGATCGAGTGATACCAATCATGACAACTACGATTAAACAGTTACAACAAGGCCTCGCAGAAAAGCAGTTTTCAAGTGTCGAGATTACGCAGGATTATCTCAACAAGATTAACCAGCAAAATGCACAGATCAACTGCTTTATTAGCGTGACTGATGAGCTCGCGTTGCAACAGGCGGCAGATGCAGACACCGTGTTAGCAAACGGAACTGGATCTGTCCTTACCGGCATTCCGATTGCGCATAAAGATATTTTTTGCACCGATGGCGTCAAGACTTCTTGCGGGTCGAAAATGCTCGACAATTTTATTGCGCCCTACAACGCGACCGTTATCGAAAAATTTAATCAAAGCGGCTCGGTGATGCTAGGTAAAACCAATCTGGACGAGTTTGCGATGGGCTCGTCGAATGAAAATAGTTACTACGGCTCGGTTGCGAACCCATGGGACAGTAGTCGCGTGCCGGGTGGATCATCGGGTGGTTCAGCGGCAGCGGTTGCTGCTCGGCTTGCACCAGGTGCTACTGGCACCGATACTGGTGGATCTATTCGGCAACCCGCTGCACTGTGTGGCATTACCGGCATTAAGCCAACCTATGGCCGTGTATCGCGTTATGGAATCGTCGCTTTTGGTTCGAGTCTGGATCAAGCGGGACCTTTTGCGCATACCGCAGAAGATTGCGCCTTATTATTGCAATCGATGTCAGGATTCGATCCGCGTGACTCAACCTCTGTTGATCAAGCAGTGCCAAACTTTTCGGATGGCCTTAACAATGGTATCGCTGGCCTGAAGATTGGCTTGCCAAAAGAGTTCTTCGCCGATGGGTTAGATTCAGATGTCGCAAAGGTAATCGAGACTGCCATTGCCGAGTTTCGAAAACTGGGTGCAGAAATAGTCGACATCAGCCTGCCCAACATGGACCTGTCAATTCCAGTTTATTATGTCGTGGCACCTGCCGAGTGCTCTTCTAACCTGTCTCGTATGGATGGTGTACGTTTTGGCCATCAATGTGAAAACCCGATCGATTTAGAAGACTTATACAAACGCTCTCGCTCTGAAGGTTTTGGCGATGAAGTGAAGCGTCGGATTATGATCGGCACCTACGCCCTTTCCGCTGGTTATTACGATGCCTATTATTTGAAAGCCCAGCAATTACGCCGTTTAATCAAACAAGACTATGTCAAGGCCTTCGAACAGGTCGATGTCATTCTCTGTCCGACCACACCCGAAATTGCTTTCAAACGCGGCGAAAAAACCGACGATCCAGTTAGCATGTATCTACAAGACATCTATACGCTTTCGTTAAACCTTGCCGGCTTGCCTGGCATGTCGATTCCGGCTG
>JBLILW010000086.1:0-9739 GCA_047638435.1 Urechidicola sp. | reverse complement strand
ACAGTTCCTCATAATCCTGTGCCACTTGATCAAGCTACGGTTGATGCCCTCACTACAGCCTATGCTGGTTATAACGGAGCACTTCAATTTGCTGCTGGGCAGGGTGTCATAACAGCAGGCGAGGCAATGGCTAGAAAGATTGAATTTAGCGCGGGATTAACAAACGCTCTTGTTATCTTAGATGAGAGTTTAACTGACCTAACGAGTAACATGACTATAGTAGGAGCGCTAGGTGCTCCTACAGCAGCAGCATTAGTTAATATGCGCCAAGCAACTGCCGATGACCTCGTTGTTTTACCGAGCAGTAGTAAAATAGGCACATTAGCTGACCCTAACAACCCTCTTTCTGCCATTGGTATTGCGGTGCCTTTAGGAGATGCTGACGTTTTGATTAAATCTGAAATAGATGCTGTTAATACCGCCCGTATTGCCTATAACGTAACAATCAAGGCTGCAGCGGATGCCAATGCAAATTTAGCTTTTTTTGATGCCTCTGCATTCATGACTGAATTAAAGGCCAATGGGATCAGTTTTGGAACTGGAGACATAACCGCAACCTATGCTACTGGTGGTGGTTTCTCTCTTGATGGCGTTCATCCAACTGCGCGAGGTTATTCAGTTATCGCTAACGGAATTATAGACACCATTAACACTGCATTTAACTCATCTATTCCTAGAGTTGATCCTGTAACATTCACCACTATCTTTTTGAAATAACCGCCTTACTTCGCTTTACCTGATGAATGACGCTCATTCATCAGGTAGCAGAACCTGCAATTAATCTTGGCGCTGCGATGACGGCCGAATTTCAAACTCAGATACCAATGTTTTGTTCGTGGTAAATGCTGGCATCATAAATATAGCGTAATTGGTCAAGACGTTATTACTCCATTGGAAACAGCCTCCTCACCTTGGCTGCTGTTTTTTTATCAATACTCGTCAACAAACGATATCGATCATACTCAAATCGATCTGGGTAGACTCTTCTAAGATTATCAAAGTGGCGAGCAAACTCAGCATCGTTCAATTCAGACGTGTTTTTCAAAGCCAAATTATCTTGCCAGATGTTGTGATGCTTTTGAAATAGCTGTTGCCAAAAATCTATTGATGAGTTCGATTCGATAACGTTGATAGTTTCAGGATCAGATAACTGGTCGGACATTTGCCAGTTAGCGACTTTCTCAAAGGTCCGACAAGCCGCCTCAAGTACCATTTGTGTGCCCCTTAAACGACCCTCCACGCTATAACCTGCAATATGCGGTGTTGCTAGATCAACTCTGTCGAGCAGGCTCCGTGACAGGTTAGGTTCGTTTTCCCAGGTGTCGAGAAAAGTGATCAAGTCGGGACGTTGTGTTATTACACGCGATAATGCCTGATTATCGACTACGGGTCCGCGTGCTGCGTTGATCAAAAGGCAGTCTTTCTTTAACAGTGACAGGCTTTGCTGGTTAAACAAGTGGTGAGTAGGATACCTGCCTTTGTGCGTGAGCGGTACGTGCAGGCTTATTAGATCGCATTCATTCACGATAGTGTCGAAATCAACATAGTCGATACTCGTGTCACCTTGTTCTGCTTTTGGTGGGTCGCACACCAATACCTCAATGCCGAGAATCTGCAATTTTTTAAACAGGTTAGAGCCAACATTACCACAGCCAACAATGCCTGCCTTTCGAGTGAATGGATCGAAGTTCTTTCGCTGCGATAAGGCAAAGATGCCGCTAATGACGTATTCAGCAGCGGCCTCTGCATTACAGCCAACAGCATTACTGAATTTAATGCCTTGCTTCTTAAGATAGTCTAGATCTACGTGGTCGGTGCCAATGGTGGCGCTACCGATGAATTGAACCGGTGTGTCGTGCAGCAGACTTTTATTGATTGTGGTAACTGTGCGTACCAGTAGGCACTGGCAGTCTTGCAGGTGGCCTCGAGTAATTTCGCGACCTGGCAATAATTCTACATGACCGAGTGCATTAAAAGCAGATTTAACCTGGGGTATGTTTTGGTCGGCGACTATTTTCATCATCTCTTGCTTTGGTGGTTTATTTTCGTCACTTTCAGGTATAAGCCTGGTATGGGAAGGCTGGCTTGTTTAGTCGATACAAAACTTTTGAATCAATCCTTCAAGTAATCGAATAGTCGGATCAATTTGATCGATAGGTAAAAACTCATTCGGTTGATGCGTCTGATTAATTGATCCAGGGCCAATCACAATGGTTTCGGTCTGCATAGAGTTAAAGTAGGGCGCTTCGGTGCCAAATGCAACTGAGCCACTCCGTTTCTCCGTGGTTGCTGTCAGATATTTTGCTATTTCACTGGCTTCTGCAGTATCCATGACCGGTACGCCGTGTCCTAATAATTGACAAGCAGATCCTAGTTCACGTCGATCCGCGATGGTTTTGGTTATTTCCTGCACATTAGATAGTAGTGATTGCATCGACATATCGGGTAAAAAGCGAATGTCGACCAGTAACTCACAGCGGCCACAAATTCGGTTCGAGTTGTCGCCGCCGTGGATATGTCCCAAATTCATGGTTGGGGTTGGGATAGTGAATGCTGGATTATTATATTGATGCTGCAAACCATCACGATATTGGAGTAAGGCATTCATTATTTCATTCATACCTTCGAGTGCGCTATTACCCAATGAGGGGTCGCTGGCATGACCGGCATGACCGAGCAGTTTTATCGATAACGTCATGCAACCTTTGTGTTGTCGAATGGGCGTTAGATTGGTGGGTTCACCGATGACGCAATAAGATCCCAACTATCGACCATTGTTCGCAATCAGTTTTGCGCCGTTCATGGTCGATTCTTCATCAGCCGTTGCTACCAATGTTAGCGGTTTTTGAGTTTGTTTAGGTCGAAGGACTGGCTGGCGCTGATAGCCAATGCGATAAAGCTTTTCATATCGCAGCTACCGAGGCCATAGAGAGGGTTACCAGCTTCGTAGAGCTCGAACGGGTCGCTGTCCCAGAGTTTGTGTCATCGCGGGGTACTTTATCGGTGTGACCTGAGAGTACAAGGCCACCTGAGCCACTGCCGACGGTTGCTATTAAGTTGTACTTGCCTGGCGATACGGCTTGTCGCTCTAGCGAGAAGCCGATATCTTCGGTCCAGTTGGCGAGCGTATCGATGACTTCGCTATTGCTCATGTCGAGACTAGCATGGGTACAGCTCACCGATGGAGTTGCTATCAACCGAGTGATCATTTCTCGGGTAATTGGCAAACTTTTGCCCATTCTGTATACTTTTTTATCTAAGCTAATTATTTATCTAGTAAGTCTGTTACTGCACCTAGCGATGCGGAACTAACCAGCTTTGCATATTTGGCGAGTACGCCTCTTTTGTATTTTGGCTTAGGCTGTTTCCAAGCGAGAGCCCGCTTCTTGAGTTCGGCGGCGCTGAGTTTAACATTGACTTGCCGTTTTTCAGCATCGATAGTGATGGTATCGCCATTTTTAATTAGGGCGATAGGACCGCCCACTGCAGCCTCAGGTGTGACGTGCCCGACTACAAACCCATGTGACCCACCAGAAAAACGACCATCAGTAATGAAGGCAACGTCCTTGCCCAGGCCTTTGCCCATGATGGCGGCGGTCGGCGATAGCATTTCACGCATACCAGGGCCGCCAATGGGTCCTTCGTAGCGGACTACGATGACATCGCCTTTTTTAATCGAACCGTCGAGGATTTTTTTCAAGGCTAGCTCTTCTGAGGCGAATACTTTTGCCTTGCCGGTAAATTTTAATCCCTCTTTGCCTGAAATTTTAGCGACAGACCCTTCAGGCGCAAGATTACCTTTTAAAATAACGAGGTGACTGTCTTTTTTAATGGGATCATTTAGCGCATGGATAATGACCTGACTCTTTGGATAAGGTTTTACTTTGGCCAGGTTTTGAGCCAGTGTTTTTCCGGTTACGGTTAGGCAGTCGCCGTGAAGCAGCTTGGCATTAAGTAGCATTTTCATTAAGGGTTGAATGCCACCAATTTCGATCAGCTCGGACATCATGGCCTTTCCACTAGGTCGTAGGTCGGCGAGTACAGGGACGCGCTTGCCGATACGAGTGAAGTCGTCGAGTTTTAGTTTTACACCAATAGACGATGCCATCGCGAGCAAATGCAATACGGCATTTGTCGAGCCGCCTAAGGCAATCACAACGGTGATCGCATTTTCGAATGCTTTCTTAGTCATGATGTCGCTGGGGCGAATATTGGCCTTTAATAAGTTCATTGCAGCGGCACCAGCTTCGAAGCAGTCTCTGGTTTTGTCTTCTGATATGGCTGCCTGTGCCGAACTGTTGGGTAGACTCATGCCCATTGCTTCTATGGCCGAGGCCATCGTGTTGGCGGTGTACATGCCGCCACAGGATCCGGGGCCGGGGATTGCGGCACATTCAATTTCTTTAACTTCTTCCTTCGTGATTTTATTTTCTGCTTCAGCACCAACTGCTTCGAATACGGTGACAATGTCGGTCGCTTTACCTTTGTGGCAACCGGGCATGATGGTGCCACCATAGACAAATACTGAAGGGCGGTTCAGTCGTGCCATGCCCATGATGCAGGCTGGCATATTTTTGTCACAGCCACCGATCGTGATGAGTGCATCGAACCCCTGGCATCCGGCAACCGCTTCGATTGAATCGGCGATGACTTCTCTCGATACGAGGGAATACTTCATGCCCTCTGTACCCATCGAAATACCGTCAGAAATAGTGATGGTATTGAAGACAACAGCTTTGCCATTGGCGGCATCAACCCCTTCGGCTGCTTTTAGCGCGAGTTTGTCGATATGCATGTTACAAGGCGTGACCATGCTCCAAGTCGAGGCGACGCCGACTTGTGGTTTTTCGAAATCAGCGTCATTAAATCCTACCGCTCGTAGCATCGAACGGCTGGGTGCACGTTCTACACCGTCGACAACTTGTGAAGAGTGCTGACGCATATCTGGCTTTTTGAGGATTTTTTTTGTGGTCATAGTCGTTTTTATTTGATATCAGTATGAAGATAAAGGTAGGTTAGGCAAAGGAATCTTTTGTTGCAAGTGTTTAGTTGCTAAAAAGTTATGGGGGTGTGTACATTCTCGTCGAATTTCTATCTACTTTTGATGGTCGTCTTGAAAGTATGCTTAAAATATAGATCTAAACTGGAGGCAATTTTTGAATGACGTAAAACTCAATATTGACACCCTGCTGGCATTTAATAAAACATCGCCTTAAGTATAATTTGAGCTTATAGTTACATGTGATTTGTAAATAATTGGGCGCGGCACTGATGTCTATATTCCCTGAAAGTTCCCATTTTCCATTCTTAACTTGCAATTAAATAGTGAAGTCATTAAAGTTTGAATCTGTCGCGTTATATACTATCGCGATAACACAATTAAGAATTTTTTAATATCTGAGGAAATATGCATGAAAAAAATGACTTCAACGCTACTGATATCATCAGTTTTGGCGATAGCAGCGACTACGTCTGCATCAGCTGGCACTCTCGATACAGTGAAAAGCAAAGGACACGTCCAATGTGGCGTTAGTACCGGTCTTGCTGGATTCTCAAACGCTGACGCAACTGGCAAGTGGCAAGGACTAGACGTCGACGTATGTCGCGCTGTCGCGGCTGCCGTTTTAGGTGATGCGAGCAAAGTTAAATTTACCCCGCTAACGGCTAAAGAGCGTTTCACCGCCTTGCAATCTGGCGAAATCGACATTCTTTCGCGTAACACAACTTGGACTTTAACGCGTGACGGTTCACTTGGTTTAAACTTCGCTGGTGTAAACTACTACGATGGACAGGGTTTTATGGTTAGCAAATCACTCGGTGTTAAGAGTGCGCTAGAGCTAGACGGAGCTGCGGTTTGTTTGCAATCAGGTACGACTACTGAGCTGAACTTGGCTGATTATTTTTCGGCTAATGGTATGAAGTATAAGTCGGTTAACTACGACACATCTGATGCAACCATTAAAGGTTTTGAAGCTGGTCGTTGTGACATGCTAACTTCTGATCAATCTCAGCTTTATTCACTACGTATTAAGCTAGAAAATCCTGGATCAGCTATTGTTCTACCAGAAGTAATATCTAAAGAGCCTTTAGGACCTGTTGTTCGTCAAGGCGACGATGATTGGTTTAACGTTGTTCGTTGGTCACTGAATGCTATGATTAATGCTGAAGAGTTAGGTTTGACTTCTGCAAACATCGATAGCATGAAAACAAAAAGTCCAGCAATTGAGCGTTTTGTCGATGGTCAAGGCGAGAAGCTTGGTATAGACGATGCTTGGGCCTATAACATTATTAAGCAAGTTGGTAACTATGGCGAAAGCTTTGAAGCTAATGTAGGTCTTAATACTCCACTAGCGATTGCCCGTGGTCTGAATGACCTTTGGTCTCGTGGTGGTATTATGTACGCGCCACCTATTCGTTAATCTAGAGTCCTAATCTAGTAACGAATTAGTACTACAGAGAGTGTATGGGTTCTCCATACACTCTCTTTTTATCTGTTGTTTTTCCAAATCAATATTCTTTCAATTGCTATTGATGCTATTGATGTGTAAAACCAATCGTAAGTTAACTATAAAACTAAGAACCGAGTAACTCTGGAGTTTATGATGTCAGAATTGGAGACAGCTCAAAAACCGTCAAATCCTGCAGTTTGGAACGATCCGAAGTATAGAGCCTTATTTTTTCAGGCAGCGCTGATAGTCGGTCTAGTCTACTTCTTTTATAGTGTCGTTAATAATACGCTATCCAATATGGAAGCTCGGGGTATCTCGACTGGTTTCGCCTTCTTAACAGAAAAGGCTGGCTTTGGTATATTACAATCGTTAGTCCAGTTTAATGAGGACTCTAGCTACGGTCGTACCTTTGTTGTTGGCTTGCTGAACACTGGACTGGTTGCTGTTTTAGGTATCTTTATGGCGACCTTATTAGGTTTTGGCATGGGTGTTGCTCGTTTGTCGAACAACTGGCTTATTGCAAAACTAGCCACTGTCTACATCGAAATTTTTCGAAACATCCCCTTACTGCTACAAATATTTTTCTGGTACTTTGCTGTTCTGGCTGGCTTGCCTTCACCTCGTAACAGCATGTCATTAGGTTTGGGCATCGAATTCAATGTTCGTGGATTATATTTGCCTGGGCCTGTACCTGAGGCGGGCTTTTCGATTACCGTTATTGCGTTCATTATTGGTTTAATCGCCATGTTTCTTATGCGCCGATGGGCTCACAAACGTCAAGATGAAACAGGACAACAGTTTCCGGTTGGTTGGGCTACTCTGGGCTTGGTGATTGGTTTTCCAGCTTTAGTTTTTCTGTTATCTGGAATGCCAATGGGTATTGAATACCCAGTACTGACAGGATTTAATTTTGCCGGTGGTCTTACTTTGGTACCTGAATTGCTTGCGTTGGTATTAGCGCTAACCATTTACACGGGTGCTTTTATTGCTGAAACTGTTCGAGCCGGCATATTGGCGGTTGATCACGGCCAAACAGAAGCATCGCTGGCGCTTGGTCTTAAGCGCGGCCAATTAATGAAATTGGTCATCATTCCTCAAGCAATGCGCGTCATTATTCCGCCACTAACCAGCCAATATTTAAACTTAACCAAGAACTCGTCACTAGCAACAGCGATAGGCTACCCTGACTTGGTTAACGTGTTTATGGGCACAACGCTAAATCAGACCGGACAGGCTATTGAGATCACGGCTATGACGATGGCGGTTTATCTGACTGCTAGCTTGCTGATTTCATCTCTGATGAACTGGTACAACAAAAGAATGGCACTAGTGGAGCGATAAGAATGTCTGTTAATCATGTGAAAGGACCCGATCTACCGCCACCTAGTACAGAAGTCGGTATTGTCGGTTGGATGAAGAAAAACCTATTCTCCAGTTACACCAATGGCTTTATGAGTTTGGTCGCTATTGGGTTGATTGCTCTATTAGTACCACCATTAATTGATTGGGCGTTTTGGTCAGCTACATGGACGGGAGAAACTCGCGCCGATTGTGATCAAGACGGTGGTGCCTGTTGGGTGTTTATCGCTAATCGTATCGATCAAATCATGTATGGATTTTATCCAGCTGAACTTCATTGGCGTCCCAATTTAACGGGTCTCCTCCTAATTGCGTTAACGATTCCGCTATTTATTAAATCATTTAAATACAAAAACTGGTTAGGTGCTTTTATCCTGATCATCTATCCGTTTATTGCCTATGTTTTGATTCATGGTGGTTCGTTTGGACTTGAGGTTGTTTCGACTACTAAATGGGGCGGTTTAATGTTGACGCTTATTTTGTCGGCGGTCGGCATTGTTGCATCGCTGCCTATCGGAATATTGCTGGCATTGGGTCGACGATCGAAGATGCCAATGTTTAAATCGGTTTGTATTATTTATATCGAATTCTGGCGCGGCATTCCTTTGATTACGGTATTATTTATGGCGTCAGTTATGTTGCCGCTTTTTTTCCCCGAAGGCAGTGATTTCGATAAGCTATTGAGAGCATTAATTGGCATAACCATGTTCCAGTCGGCGTATATGGCTGAGGTAGTCCGAGGTGGTTTACAGGCTATTCCGAAAGGGCAGTACGAGGCGGCTGAGGCACTGGGTTTAAATTATCCTAAGAGCATGGGTTTTATTATTTTGCCACAGGCTCTCAAGCTGGTCATTCCAGGCATTGTAAATACATTTATTGCTCTGTTTAAAGATACTACGCTGGTACTGATCATTGGCCTGTTTGATCTACTCGCGATTATTAACCTGGCATTAACCGATTCCGATTGGTTAGGTTTCGACGACGAAGGTTATGTTTTTGCAGCATTTGTTTTCTGGGTTTTTTGTTTTGCGATGTCACGATATAGCATTGCACTTGAGGCCAAACTTCACACTGGTCATAAAAGGTAAAGATATGAGTGCTGAACACGTTATTGAACTCAATGGTGTCCACAAATGGTACGGTGAATTCCACGTACTCAAGGATATAAATTTAACGGTAGCTAAAGGTGAGCGAATTGTTATTTGTGGACCATCAGGATCGGGAAAATCGACGGCTATTCGTTGTATCAACCACCTTGAAGAGCATCAACGAGGTCAAATTATAGTTGATGGTACCGAGCTTACCGGTGACTTGAAGCATATCGAACAGGTCCGTAAAGAAGTTGGTATGGTATTCCAGCACTTCAATCTATTCCCTCATCTGTCGATTATTGAGAACCTGACGCTAGCACCAATCTGGGTTAAGAACGTGCCTAAAGCGGAAGCAGAAGCGACGGCAATGAAATATCTTGAACGAGTAAAAATTCCTGAACAAGCTTTTAAATACCCCGGTCAATTATCTGGCGGTCAGCAACAACGCGTTGCAATTGCTCGAAGTCTGTGCATGAATCCCAAGGTTATGTTATTTGATGAACCAACATCGGCACTCGATCCGGAAATGATCTCTGAAGTACTTGACGTTATGATCGAGCTTGCCGAAGATGGCATGACTATGATTTGCGTCACGCACGAAATGGGCTTCGCCAAGAAAGTCGCTAACCGGGTTATTTTTATGGATCAAGGGGAGATTGTTGAAGAAAACGAACCGAATGAATTTTTCAATAATCCTCAAAATGAAAGAACGCAGATGTTCTTAAGCCAAATTATTCAGCACTGATTATTCAGTATTAAATAATTTTGCAGCGAACTAGATCAAGAGTTCGCTGCATTCAGCATTGCTTTCAAATCAGCAAGGTGGCCTAAGCCTTGCAG
>JBLILW010000085.1:0-9794 GCA_047638435.1 Urechidicola sp. | reverse complement strand
AAGCTAGCCAGGCGTTTGCGGGTTGTCCGTCACGCCCTGCGCGACCTGTTTCCTGATAGTAAGCTTCAATAGTTTTGGGTAAGCACAGATGGGCAACATAACGCACATCGGGTTTATCAATGCCCATACCGAAGGCAATTGTCGCAACGATAACAACCGCTTCTTCAACCAAGAAACGATGCTGATTGATAGCGCGTTGCTCGGCACTCATGCCCGCATGGTAGGGCAGGGCAACGCAGCCTTTTTTGCTTAACCATTCGGCAATGGCATCGACACGTTTGCGTGACAGGCAATAAATAATGCCAGCGTCTAACAGGTGGTTGGCCTGAATAAACTGCCACAGTCTATCGCGGTTGCTTTCACCTTCGCTGATTCGATAAAAAATATTGGGTCGGTCAAAACTATGCAGGTATACGCGCGCCGACTGCAATCCAAGCTGTTGGACAATTTCGTTGCGTGTACGTTGATCGGCAGTGGCGGTGAGTGCGATACGTGGAACGCTTGGGAATCGTTCATGCAACTGTTGCAATTGCATGTAGTCACTTCGGAAATCATGTCCCCATTGCGATACACAATGCGCCTCATCTATTGCGAACAGGGCAATAGATGAGCGATTAAGCAGAGATAAAAAACTGGATGTGTTGAGGCGTTCTGGTGAAATATAAAGTAGGTCGAGCTGGTTGTTAACCAGTTGTTGTTCAACTTCATAGCGTTCATGACTACTTAATGTAGAGTTGAGAAAGGCCGCCCGAATGCCGAGTACGTTAAGTGCATTGACCTGATCCTGCATCAAGGCAATTAATGGTGAAATGACAATACCAACACCGTCACGAATTAGAGAGGGAATTTGATAGCAAAGTGATTTACCACCGCCGGTAGGCATCAGAACAAGAGCGTCTTCTCCACTAACCAGCGTTTGCACAATATCCTGTTGTTGAAATCGGAATTGATCATAGCCATATTTCGATTTAAGAATATCCAGTGCTTGCTGATTGGTGTTTTTGAATTGATTGCCCACTAAATTCCTGGTCTTTAAATTATTTATGATCGTTGCTCTTCCAATACATCAGAAACAATCTTTCCCAGTGTCTTGATGGCTTGTACGTTAGTTTCGTTCCATGGAAAACCACAGTTAAGACGTAAATGGTTCTTAAACTTTCTAGTCGACGAAAACAGTATGCCTGGCGTTACACCAATGTTTTTCTGCAAGGCACGGTTAAAAATTTCGATGCTATTGCAGCCGCGCGGCATTTCTACCCAGAGTACGTTGCCGCCCTGAGGGCTGGATATACATGTGCCTGCTGGAAAATGAGTTGACACCAGGAATCGGCCTTTTTCAACTTGTTCACGCATTGACTGGCGCAATCGAACCAGGTGGCGGTCATATTGCCCACTACTGAGAAATTCGGCCATAGCCAGTTGATTGATGGATGAAGTCGCCGAAAACGTCGCTTGTTTGAGTTCAATGATTTCAGTTTTATAGCGCCCAGGTAAAATCCAGCCAATGCGATAACCTGGCGCAAGCGTTTTTGAAAAAGACGAGCAGCTCAGTACCAAATCATTGAAATCATACGACTTTGAAGAGCGAGGTGCTCGCTCACCGAAATAGACATCACCATAAACATTGTCCTCAATGAGTGGTACGTCGCGTTCGGCCAGCATATTCACTAGTTCGCGCTTTTTCTCTTCGGGCATTAGGCAGCCAAGGGGGTTGCTGATATTGGGAGATGCGAGCACGGCTTGAATATCCATCGTCTCGAAAGCTTCCTCTAGTGCTTCAAGCTCCATGCCGGTTTCAGGGTCGGTTTCAATCTCGAGAGCTAGCAGTCCCAATTTTTCTATCAGACGCAATACTGAAAAATAAGTGGGCGTCTCGACGGCAATAATATCGCCACGTTTGGCAACGGTCTGGATGCTTAATGAGAGCGCCTCGGTAGCGCCCGATGTGACAATAATATCGTCAGCAGATACGCGAGTACTGGTATGGGCATATTGAAGAGCAATTTGCTCCCTGAGCTTCCGGTCTCCTGGCGGAAAGCAGTAATCCATGCACTTTTCTGGGTGACGGCTAATGACGCTGCGCGTTGCGCGGGTGAGTGATTTAACTGGCATGAACTCCATCGAGGGTTTGGAGGTGCCAAAAGGAACAATTCGCGGGTTATTAGCGCTGATAAAAATTTCTTCAAACAACTCACCAAATCTAACTTTGCGTGGCTTGCTCGCAGGACCGGTAGTTTTTGGGATGCTGTTAATCGGGTTGGCGGTAGCAGTGATGAAAAAACCAGACTGAGGTTTAGCATTTAGCACGCCCTGGTCTTCGAGGCTGACGTAGGCCTGAGATACGGTAGAGATACTAACGCCAAGTTGTTTGCTCAATATACGCAGAGAAGGGGCTTTATCGCCGGGTTTTAATTCCCCTTTTTCGATCAATCCACTAATATGTCGCGATACTTGGTCGTACTTGAAAGAGTCTGATTTAGAAGGTAAAACTGCCATGGTTTTTTGGTAACTGTGTTGGTCGAATTTAATAAAAATTGTAACTGTTATTGTAACAGTTAAATCTCTATTATTTACCCATGCTTAAACAGCAAGCGGAAATATTTAAATCAGATCCAAACGGAACTGATTGTTTGAAAGAAGCTAGAGTTGCTACTTTCTGAAGGCTACAAGTTAAAACCCTTTCCTCCTCCTCAGGTTTTGACTTTTTTAACCCCCTGATCGTAAGATCCGGGGGTTTTTTTTGCCTAGAATTTGCCTAAAATATAAAAGCGTCTTAACTTGCTTGCCATCCTAATAATGTAAACTAACATACTTGACTAGGTTACCGTTAGCCCACCTGTGCTGCTTTTGCTCTTTGGTCTAATAAGCCGGTTAACCAGTCTGGATCCATCTCGGGAACCGAAGACAGCAGCAAATTAGTGTAATCAAGAAAAGGTGGCGATAAGATTTCACTTTTCATGCCCTGTTCAACCACTTTGCCCTGGTACATAACGACGATTTGATCTGAAATAGCCTTAACTGTAGCAATATCGTGGGTAATAAAGACATAGGTAATACCAAGTTCTTTCTGCAGGCGAAGTAACAAGCTTAATATACCTTTTTGCACGATTTGGTCGAGTGCTGAGGTGACTTCATCACAAATGATAACCTCAGGTTCGGCTGCGAGGGCGCGTGCGATACAAACTCGTTGCTTCTGCCCACCGGACATTTCGGCTGGTAGACGATCAATAAAGCTCTCATCGAGTTCAATCAGATTAAGTAACTCAATCAAACGATCATCGAGCGCCTTACCTTTTAAACCCAAATAAAACTGCAGTGGTCGACCAATCACATCGCGCACTGTGTGGCGTGGATTCATAGCGGTATCAGCCGACTGATAAATCATTTGAATTTTTTTAAGCTGTTCGATACTTCGGTCTTTTAGCATCGGTGGTAACGGCTTTCCGTTAAAAAGAATTTTGCCTTTAGATGGCGCCAGTAGGCCTGTCATCGCACGCGCAGTGGTAGATTTACCTGATCCTGATTCACCAACAATGGCAATGGTCTGGCCTCGAGGTATGTCGATCGTAACGTTATCGAGGACTTTAACGCCACCACCGTATGCGGCGTCAACGCGGTCAACCTTGAGCACGATGTCTTTTGATACTACTTCTTCTTTCTCAATCGAGCGAACCGACCAGAGAGATTTTGTGTATTCTTTTTCAGGGTGAGACAGCATGGTGCGAGTATCGGCATTTTCGACTGTTTCGCCGTAACGTAATACCTTGATGACATCGGCCATTTGTGCAACAACAGCAAGGTCATGCGTAATATAAATTGCGGCTGTGTTGTACTTTTCAACAATCAAACGCATCGATGCCAGCACTTCAACCTGAGTCGTAACGTCCAATGCGGTGGTTGGTTCATCAAAGATAATCAAGTCAGGTCGTGATGACATCGCCATTGCGGTCATGACTCGTTGTAGCTGACCGCCTGAAACTTGGTGAGGATAACGTTCACCAATAGTCTCTGGGTATGGTAATTGAAGGTCAGAAAACAGTTGTATCGCATCAGATCTAGCCTCTTCTTCAGAGCTAATGCCGTGGCTGAGGCAGGCTTCAATTGTTTGATCAATCAGTTTGTGTGCAGGGTTAAATGATGCAGCAGCCGATTGTGCAACATAGGCAATACGTGATCCACGTAACGCTCTACGCTCTGATTCTGTTGCCGCAATTAAATCTATGCCATCAAAGTTAATCGAGCCAGCATGTATTGCGCAGCCGGGTCGAGCAAAGCCCATTGACGCCAGGCCGAGTGTCGACTTACCTGCACCTGATTCGCCGATGAGCCCCATGACTTCACCGCGTTTTAGTATCAGATCTGCGCCTTTAATGATGGGATGCCATTTATCGTCACTGTAACCGTCGATAACTATGCCGTGCATTTCAAGTAGGACTTCGCCTTTTTCACCTTTATTTTGAATACTCATGATCTATACCTCAGTCCTTTAGACCACTAGTTTTATGAAGGAACCAATCAACAACGAAGTTGACGGCGACGGTCAGCAGCGCGATGGCTGCCGCTGGTAACATGGGCGTTAATGCTGCAGTGATGTCATATTCAGCAAACTGAATTAAGCCAGCTGTTTCTCGCACCATTGAACCCCAGTCGGCTGTAGGTGGTTGAATACCGACACCGAGGAATGACAGTGCTGCAATGGTTAAGAACACAAAGCAGAAACGCAAGCCAAATTCAGCGACTAACGGTGGCATGATATTGGGTAGGATTTCCTTGCGCATGATCCAGCCTAAGCCTTCACCCCGTAATTTTGCAGCTTCGACATAATCCATTACCACAACATTAAGTGAGACAGCCCGAGTAATACGAAAAACGCGTGTTGAATCGAGTACCGCGATAATAAAGATTAGGTTTATTGCGGTTGAACCGAACATGGAGAGCAGCATAAGTGCAAATATCAAGCTCGGAATTGCCATTAATACATCGACTGAACGACTAAGCAGATGATCTAGCCAGTTTTGACTGATAGCGGCTGCTATGCCTAAACAACCACCAATTAGAAAGGCCAAAAAAGTAGTGGCAACGGCGATACCAATCGTATTTCTGGCGCCGTAGATTAATCTCGACAGGATATCTCTGCCCAGTTGGTCAGTGCCGAATAAATAGTCACCTCCCCAGGGAGCGTAGGCAACATCAAAAATTTCAGCTTCACCGAAGGGGGCCAGCAATGGTGCAAAAATACCAATCAGTAAATATAAAGTGATGACAGTCATACCAAATATTGCGGTTGGGGGTGCTGACTTCAGTCCTCGCCAGATATTCTCTGACGCGCTTCTGCGAGATTTTAATTGGCTGACTTCGTTAGCAGCCGAATAACCTTCATCTTTAGTACTCATTATTCAGCTCCTATCGTGGGTGCAACAAACGTGGGTTGGTTGCTATCGATATGATGTCAGCAAGCAAATTCAGTAAAATATAAGTCGCGGCAAAAATGATAGCGCAACCTTGTACGACGGGTACATCACGCGAGGTGACTGCATCGACCATAAGTTGGCCTACGCCAGGATAAACAAAGACAACTTCGACAACAACCACACCAACTACCAGATAAGCCAGGTTGAAAGCGATAACATTGACAATAGGTGCCCAGGCATTTGGTAATGCGTGCTTAATGATGATTTGAGATTTCGATATCCCTTTCAGTTCGGCCATTTCTATATAAGGACTCGCCATCAAATTAATAATAGCGGCTCGTGTCATTCTCATCATATGGGCCACAATAACCAGTGTGAGCGTAATGGCCGGTAGCGCAGACAAATACAATTGCTCAAAAAAGGTGGCGTCCTGAGAAATATTGGCCAAGGAAGGAAATACCTTAAAGAGAGACGCAAAGATCAGTATTAGAATGTAAGCAACAAAAAACTCTGGGAAAGAAATAGTCGTTAATGTGATTCCATTCACCATGCGGTCATAAATAGAGTTACGGTAAAGCGCAGCGGTAATGCCAAGAAACAGCGCCAGTGGCACTGCTATAATGGCCGCCATCGAAGCCAAAAAGAGTGTGTTCTCTAGTCTGGGCCCAATTAGTTCTGCCACTGAGCGGGATCGATCTCCGCCAGTTGACGCCCCACGACCCGAGAAAGAGTTACCCATATCCCCAGTCATGATGCCACCTAACCACTCCAGATAACGTTCATGTAGTGGTAAATCTAAGCCGAGCTCTGCACGGAATGCGGCGACAGTCTCAGGTAATGCTGCCTGCCCAAGTACCGCTTCGCCAAAGTCGCCAGGTAAAAATTCGATCGAACTAAAAATAATCATCGATACAACAATCAGGGTAGCAAAACCGAGCCCCAATCGTTGAAAGATAGTCTTTAAGACGGGATGCATATGAAAAACTCCTCTGGTAGTAGGTTTTATTGCCCACCTTTGTTATATAAAACCCACAGATTTTCATCGCGCTATTAATAGCCAATCAAATCATTTGGGTCAGTCATGAAGCCTTGATAGAGCCAATATCTTTAATTTTTATATAAGAAATAATTTTCAGGCTTTGTTTTTGTTTAAGTTTTAACATAGTTACAGGTGTGGTGGCAATCTTGTTTGTTATTTTTACGACATGCTTATTCTCTTTTTCGACACTATAGCGTCTGCGACTGGTCTGGAAAAGAAACTTGGTTTCATTGGGTGAAGTAGGACCTGTTTGTAAATGATAGCTACTTTTTCTGTTAACGGTCCTTACAGGAGTCATCCTAACGTACAGCTCTTATAAGAAGTGAGCAATCCAAGGCTAAAGGGTATCTTTAAAAGCAGTGATTTTCTTTGTGATCAGTTTTTGCTGTTGCACTAACAGCTAGGTGCCCTAAGACGCTAACAGTAGGGACAACGGCGGCAGTTTCAGGACGTTTCATTTTTTTATGTACGCTAAAGCCTTCGCGCCATTCAGTGGGTGGTGTAAAGAGCAAAGGTGAAGCTTATGCCTCGCATAACGAAAGCAAGTTTGTAAGATGGGTGGGGCTGATAATCTCTTCGGAGGTAAATAAATAGATAGTAAAAATTATCCTAAATATATTTTTGCGAAAGTTTACGTTTTCAAGGATAATCCGAAAACTTTTTTACCCCCTTTAGTATGTGGAGATAATCTGTGAGTTCGGCACAAAACGAAACATTTTCACCGCGCAACCTGACTGTTTTTGGTGCGCTACTGTTTACCGCTTTAATATTAGGTGAAGTGGTTTTTTCTCGGCATGGCAATGACGCAGTTCCAGTTGGTGTTGGTACGGTTGAGGATATCGCCATGCGGTTAAAGCCTGTGGTAACAATTGATGACATTATGGCTGGGGTAACTACCGGTTCTGGTGATAACTCTGCTGAAAAGACACCAAAGCAACTATATGCAGGCGCTTGTCAGGCTTGTCATGTGGCAGGTGTTGCTGGTGCGCCTAAGGTTGGTGACAAAGTGGCCTGGCAGGCTCGTCTTGGTGACGGTATTGCTGCAATCGTCAGTTCGGCCATTATGGGTAAAGGCGCTATGCCGGCAAATGGCGGTTCGACCTACACTGAAGAACAGATTAAGTCAGTAGTTGAGTATATGTTAGCTGAATCAGGTTTGTGATTTTTTGACAGCCGTGAATAACTGAAAAATGATCTTAAAAAGCGAAGCAAGTCTTCGCTTTTTTATGTTCAGGATGAACGGTATGTCACGAGCGCATGGATGCGCAAGAGTGACGATGCGCAGGAGCGATCATGTTCTGGATGAACCGTTTGCCAAGCTAGTCTAGACTAGACTAGACCAATGCGGGCAACTAAACTTGTATTGAACTATGAGGCGACAGTGAAAAGGCAGCTATGAGCAACTTAAAGAAAACGGCGTTTAATCAGTTTAGTAAGCTTAGTGCACGACTTAATTTAGACTCGGGTGATGCCTGGCAAGTCCATGATCAAGCGCTTGGCATGAAGCAGGCTGGGGAAGATGTTGTTTTGCTTTCAATTGGCGACCCCGATTTCCGCACACCTGAACCGATTGTCGATAATGCGGTAAGTCACATGCGCGTTGGGCGCACGCATTACTCACCTGCCTTAGGTGAGCTTAACTTGCGTCGTGCTGTTGCCGACTACGAGTCCCGAATATCGCCGCTCGCCTGCAGTGAAGATGAAGTCTCAATTTATCCAGGTGTTACTTCCGCCATTTTTAGTGTGATGAGTTGCCTGTTAAATGCTGGCGATGAGATTCTGATTGTTGACCCACTCTATGTGGGTTATACCCCGATACTAGCAGCATTAGACCTCAAAATGGCTGTCGTTTTAGCCTCTCCTGAGCATGATTTTGAGCCGCAACTAGATGACTTTAAATCGGCCATCAATGACGATACGCGGGTCGTGTTTATCAATACACCTGGCAATCCTACGGGTGCGATTATTTCGCGTGAAACATTACAAGAGCTTGCGCGTTATTGTTTTGATAGAGGTATCTGGCTGGTGTGCGACGAAGTCTATTCGATGTTCACTTATGAAAAACCACATATCTCTTTGCGTACCGCTGCCAAACAGCTTGATAATGTTGTCGTCATCGATGGATTATCCAAATCACATGCGATGAGTGGTTGGCGCGTTGGTTGGGTCGTGGCGCCGGTTGAGTTGACCCAGCATTTGGGCCGTTTTTCTGCAATGTCTATATTCGGTTGCCCGCAGTTTATTCAGGATGCCGCCGCTTTTGCTTTAAATAATGATGAATATTACGTGCGTGAAATGTGTGCTCAATACCAAAAACGCAGAGATTTGGTTTGCACGAGATTGGCGCAGATGCCAGGGGTGAAATACCTAAAGCCAGAGTCAGGCATGTTTATCATGGTTGATATTAGTAATGTCTATAAAGACGATAAAGAGTTCGCACAAAAACTGCTCGATACTGAAAAACTGTCAGTATTACCGGGCAGTGCTTTTGGTGAGGCTACTACCGGGCATGTTCGACTCTCGTTAGTTCAACCAGAAAATATTCTGACCGAAGGTTGCAATCGGCTTGAACGGTTCCTGCATGCGAATCTTTTGGGTAAGTAGCGAGGGTAATGATAGTCAAATTAATAATAGTTAAGCAAAGGTGTGCATGATGGCGACTTGTGGCGAAGTATTAGTCAAAATTCTACAAAACTATGGAATCGATACCATATTTGGTATTCCCGGCGTTCACACGGTTGAGCTTTATAGGGGATTGGAAGAAGTCTCGATAAGTCACGTCACCCCCAGGCATGAACAGGGCGCAGGGTTTATGGCCGATGGATACGCGCGCTCTAGTGGCAAAGTCGCCGCTTGTTTTATTATTACCGGCCCAGGCATGACTAATATTGCGACAGCGATGGGTCAGGCGCTGGCTGATTCAATTCCGATGTTGGTTATTTCTTCGGTCAATCGTACGCATCAACTTGGGCTTGGCGAAGGGCGCTTACACGAGATGCCTGCTCAGCGAAATCTGGTGAGTGGAGTTTCTCGATTCAGCCATACTTTGCTACGAGCCGATGAGTTACCGATGGTGCTAGCGCGCGCCTTTACTATTTTTAACAGCGAACGCCCCGGGCCAGTACATATCGAAATTCCCATCGACGTGATTCAATCTCCCGCCGATCATTTGGATATCACACCATTTGTGCTGCCAAGTCCGCCAGGACCTTCTGCGCAAGCAATCACCACCTGTGTCGACTGGCTTCAAAATGCCAAACAACCGTTAATCGCCATTGGTGGTGGTTCCGTCAAGGCGGCGAGCGAGATTAGAGCGCTCGCCGAAAAATTAGATGCCCCAGTCA
>JBLILW010000084.1:0-9831 GCA_047638435.1 Urechidicola sp. | reverse complement strand
GAGCTTTGTCAAGACCAGCAATCAAGTGCAGTAAAGTGCTCTTGCCACTGCCACTTTCACCCAACAGTGCGACAGAGCTAGCGGGTTGCATTTCAAAGCTAAGCGAGTCTAGTACACAGACTTCTATCCCAGGCTGACCAAATGATTTGTATAAATTTTTAATTGATAACATAAGGCGCTATTCTCGTAGCGTAAGGGTATAAGTGCAACTAACTTAAGCTAAAAAACCAGACGAAATATTGGTGATATAAGTAATGCTAATTAGAGGCTTGCCGGAAGGCGCTTCGCTTTTCCGACTTACCCAGCTAAATCCGAGTGTCTTTAGATTGAGGGATACGATAACCTAGCGACCTAACGATTGATTAACACTATTAGGTGCTATGTAATGACAGTAATTTGTGAAATCAAAGACTTACAAAAACTAGCGCAAGCCAGAGTGCCGCGCATGTTTTACGATTATGCTGATTCTGGGTCGTGGACAGAAACCACTTACAAAGCAAATCAAAGTGATTTTGGCAAAATAAAACTACGTCAAAGAGTCGCCGTTGACATTACCAATCGTTCGATCGAAACAAACATAATCGGACAATCGTCTACCATGCCGGTCGCATTGGCGCCAGTTGGCTTCACCGGCATGCAACATGCCGATGGAGAAATTAAAGCCGCCAAAGCAGCCGAGAAATTTGGTGTGCCTTTCACTTTATCGACAATGAGTATTTGCTCTATCGAAGATGTCGCACAAAACACTAGCAAGCCATTCTGGTTTCAATTATATGTCATGCGCGACCGTGACTTTATTGGGCGACTGATTGACCGCGCGAAAGCAGCTAATTGTAGTGCTTTAATGCTCACACTCGACCTACAAATTTTGGGGCAACGTCACAAAGACATTCGAAACGGACTCGGTGCCCCGCCAAAACCATCATTCAATAGTGCCTTTCAAATTCTTAGCCGGCCGCGCTGGTGCATGAACATGCTAACCACTCGACGGCATACCTTTGGCAATATTGTCGGCCACGCAAAGGGTGTGGGTGATTTGTCGTCGCTATCATCTTGGACCGCTGAACAATTCGATCCTAAATTATCGTGGGATGATATCGAATGGATTAGAAAGCGATGGGGTGGCAAACTTATTTTGAAAGGCATACTCGACCCAGAGGATGCAAAAATGGCCGCAAAAACTGGTGCTGACGCGATTATTGTGTCTAACCACGGTGGTCGTCAACTCGATGGTGCACAATCAACTATCTCCGCTTTACCTGCCATAGTAGACGCCGTAGGCAGCAATATTGAAGTTCACTTTGATGGTGGTATTCGTTCTGGTCAAGACGTACTAAAAGCCCTGTGTCTGGGGGCTAAAAGCACCTATATTGGCCGTGCTTACATTTATGGTCTGGGTGCCAAAGGAGAGGCAGGTGTGAGTGAAGCGCTCAATATTATTCACACTGAGCTAGACACTACTATGGCTTTATGTGGCGAACGGTTGGCATCGAATTTGGGTGCTCATAATTTGCTTACTTGAAGTCATAACATTTTAAAAGGTGACCAATAGTAGTGATAATGAAATGTTTCATTTTAATATTGACAATTGATCGCCAAAGCTAGTGTAATTTAAACACATCGTAATTGATGTAGGTCATTAACTGAAGAGGCATTAAGGAGAAGATTACCCACACTAAACTGATTGATGAATGGAGAGAGCTATGAAAATAAAAGACATACTGGTTTACGCCGATGGCAGCGATGCTTTCGAGTCACGTTTAAATTACAGCATTGCGCTAGCGCAAAGTAGCAACGCCCACCTGACAGCCCTTTACATCGTTCCGAGGTATACAGTGCATGCTTATGCAGGTATGTCGATGGATCCA
The DNA here is from genome assembly GCA_047638435.1 of Urechidicola sp. Classification (GTDB taxonomy): domain Bacteria; phylum Pseudomonadota; class Gammaproteobacteria. The sequence goes on along the minus strand of JBLILW010000084.1, from coordinate 7,963 downwards.
GGAATTATTCAGCAAACCAATGAGAGAGAGTGGGACGAAGCTCGCTCAACTCAGCAAAAGTTCGAACACATGACGAAGACGTCGGATATTGATGTCGAATGGCGCGTTGAGGAGGGAGACGCCGCTCACCACCTTAATAGTCACGGCCATTACTTCGATTTGGTAGTGCTTGGTCAGACCAACCCGGAATGGGATGATGCTCTGTTTACCGGCCTCGCTGACGATCTGGTCATCAGCCTGGGCAGACCAGCATTAGTGGTGCCTTATGTTGGCGCAGTCGCCAAGCCTGCGAGTCGTATACTCGTAGCCTGGGATGGAAGTCGTTCCGCAGCTCGCGCGGTAAACGACTCTATGCCTTTTTTGAAAGCGGCTGATCAGGTCGAAGTGATAACGATAAATTCGGATCAAGAAACTCAGGGTGAAGCGGATATTCCTGCTGTCAATATTAGTTTACATCTTGCTCGGCATGGCGTTAAAGCAACCGCTAATAGCCTTCATGCCGAGGATATAAGCGCCGGTGATTTAATTTTAGCTCACGCTGCCGATTATGGAGCTGACTTACTCGTCATGGGTGCTTATGGGCATTCGCGATTTCGGGAGTTGATCCTTGGCGGCGTAACGCGCAAGTTATTACAGCACATGACCGTGCCTGTGTTGATGTCACATTAGTGATGACGGTAAAACAACAGATATAGCTTTCAAAAAACACTCTGGGTTGTGGGCATAGGCGGCTGGGCCTATACCGATCTAGCTGAGCAGAGTGAACTTTGATCACGTTAGTATTTGAAGTTAAATCGAGCTTTCATCGCAGTAAGGTAACCCGTTATTACTATTTTCTTTAAAAATATTGAGTCCATCGGCTGCGATCAAAACTCAAGGTGGATGTAAACCACCTACACTGCAAGCTTCTGATCTGTAAGCTTATGGTTAGTGAGAAAATAAGACGGGCATAGTTGCATGACCCAGCATGTATTCTGTCTTACCACCAAGGACTTGTTCGCGACAATCGAGAATGACACTAGGCACCCATGACGACAAGTTTGCTTTCTAATGTCCTAGTTCGATTGAATAGGGTTTTTACCCGCATTAGAGCGAATGCCTTCAACCAGATGTACATTCACATTGATACCGTGGTGGTCAATTTTTTTAGCGATATCGGTTGCTCCTTATTCATTAGATGCAACAGATAACAGGTCAACTGCTCTGCCTTACTTACTACTAATAGGCAGGGCTAAGCTCAAATCGCGCGCACTCTCATGGCAGCCATTCCAGGCAACTAGAACTCACTTTGGTAACCGAGTCGGTGTTGGTTGGTTCTCAGGTAATACCAGTACTGGGCAAGCCGAAATTGACAGTATCTCTGCTAACTGAAAGTCGTAATTGAGGTCAGTTTTTTAACGTATCGCCCAGATACGACGAGTAAATCGACATATCGACTTTGTATACAAAATGCATCTGACAGTAGATCATTAACGATTCGAAATTAGCCTGAAATACTCTAAGCAGTTGAGTTTTTCTTGAATAGTGTCTCTACTTCTTCTTTCTGATGTCTTGCATTTTCATCCATTGTCTCGAATGCGGAGTTTGATAAATAGGAATATGGGTGAATCTTGAACACTCTAAAGCAATATAGCCCGACCAGATGAGCGCCAAGCTGGCTGAATAATTGACTAGTAGCAGTAATGCTATCAGCGCAGTTTGTATCTTTATCGAGATAGATATAAATGTCTTTATAGCCATGTTGAGTCTAGTGGTTACTGTTTACGTTATATTTAGTCTGCCATTTCAAGAGTATGGCACATTGATTTAGGTCAACCAATCCCAGTATCTTTTGGTGTCGAAATGAGCGATTTAAATGCTAGAATCTGCGCTCGAATTTACCGCTGAAATCACCTTGGGCAGGACACTCGTATGAATCAATCAACACCGCTTTGGCAGCCTGGCAAACAACTGATTAATGATGCGTTAATCACCAAATTTATAGAGGATGTAAATCATCAATATAGCCTTTCGTTGTCATCTTTCAATGAACTGTACGATTGGTCTATTGACGAAAAAGAAAACTTCTGGTCAATCCTGTGGGATTTTGCCAAAGTCGTTGGCGACAAGGGCGAACGAATTTTAATCGACGAGGATGATATAGAGAAAGCCCAGTGGTTCCCCGATGCCAAGCTTAACTTTGCCGAAAATTTGTTACGCCCACCTTCGAGTGACAAGCGTGATGACATTGCAATTTACTTTCGGGCCGAAAATCAGGTCGAGTATCAATTAACTTATCGGCAACTACATGATCAGGTAGCCAGTGTCGCCGAGTGGCTGCGTGCCCATGGACTTCAGGCTGGAGATCGCGTTGCCGCGTATATGCCTAACATGCCCGAGACAGTCGTCGCGATGCTGGCGGCAACCAGCATTGGAGCGATATGGACTTCGACCTCCCCTGACTTTGGTGAAGAAAGTGTCATCGATCGCTTTGGTCAAACTGAGCCCCGATTTTTATTCACTGTGGATGGATACTTTTACAACGGTAAAAAAATCGACCTATCTAACAAAGTAAAAACAATTACAGCGGCCTTGCCGAGTCTTGAAGACACTATTTTGGTCAACCTTGCTGGAATAGACAACGATTTGTCGGTCTCTCACTGGGATGACATTATCTCTAATCCTGCCGATATCATCGATTTTTACCCGAGCAATTTTAACGATCCTTTGTATGTGTTGTATTCCTCTGGCACGACGGGAAAACCCAAGTGCATTACGCACCGGGTGGGTGGTGTGTTGCTTCAACATTTAAAAGAGCAGATGCTACACGGCGATATTCGGCTGGGGGATCGTGCCTTTTATTTCACTACCTGCGGCTGGATGATGTGGAATTGGTTAGTGAGTGCATTGGCCTGTAAAGCATCATTGGTGCTATATGACGGATCGCCCTTTTATCCCGATGGTAATGTGCTTTGGGATTATGCCGAGTCGGTTAAGCTAACCCAATTTGGCACATCGGCGAAGTATATCGATGCGCTTAAAAAAGACCATTTGACGCCAGGTTCCAATTACGACTTGAGTTCGCTTCGAACCATCTGGTCCACGGGTTCAGTGTTAGCCCCTGAAAGTTTTGATTATGTTTACGGCAGCATTAAACAGGATGTTTGCCTATCGTCAATTTCAGGCGGCACGGATATCGTTTCATGCTTTGTGCTGGGTTGTCCGATACTGCCAGTTTATCGGGGCGAGAGCCAATGCCGAGGTTTAGGTTTAGCAGTCGATGTATTTGATGACGACGGCGTATCGATTAAGAACCAAAAAGGTGAGCTAGTCTGCACCCAAACTTTCCCCTGCCAACCCGTGTATTTTTGGGGTGACCCCGATGGACAGAAGTATCATGACGCCTATTTTGCGCATTTTGAAAATGTATGGCATCACGGTGATTATGTGATGCTGAACGATCATGGCGGCGTCACTATATACGGTCGTTCAGACGCGACCTTAAACCCGGGTGGTGTCCGTATCGGCACGGCTGAAATCTATCGTCATGTCGAGCAAATAGAAGAAGTGGTTGAGAGCATTGTGATCGGCCAGGACTGGGACTCAGATGTGCGCGTCGTATTGTTTGTCGTGCTGCGACCCAGTTTAACGTTAACCGATGAATTAATAGCCAAAATCAGGTTAACGATAAGGGAGAAGTGTACGCCTCGGCACATGCCCGCCAAGGTGATTCAGGTGTCGGAAATCCCCCGAACCAAATCGGGCAAGATAGTTGAGCTAGCGGTTCGCGAAGTAGTGCATAATCGAGTCGTCAAAAATATTCACTCTCTCGCAAATCCGCAAGCCTTAGAACTTTATCGGGATATAGCCAAGCTGCAAGTAGACTAATTGACTCTAATCAGCTATTCATTAAGGAAGTTTCGTTATGTACGATAGAACAGCACTGATCAACTGGCTGTTGTTAATGGGCCTCGTTTTTCTTTGGGGCACTTCGTTCATGTTTATCTCTGTTTCACTGGAGAGTTTTCATCCGCTGACGACAGTTTTCTACCGAGTATTAATCGGCGCTTTGATTTTGACCCTCGTGGTTTACGCAAAAGGATTGAAATTACCCTTTAATGTAGGCGCATGGCTGGCTTTTCTGGTAATGGGTATTGTCGGTAATGTGCTGCCGTTCTTCCTCATTTCCTGGGGACAGTTGTCGGTTAACTCGGGCATTGCCGGTATGATCATGGCGACCATGCCACTGATTACGATGATACTGGCACATTACCTAGTCGATGGAGAAAACTTAAATCGTTACAAAATACTAGGGTTCAGTTTTGGCATTGGTGGTATTGCGGTATTACTCGGCCCAGTATTCGAGGGCGGTGGACAGGCTGCTTATGGTGGTATCGCCATTTTTATCGCGGCGAGTAGTTATGCAGTGAATTCGATACTGGTGCGACGTTTGCCAAAGCTAAATCCTTTCATTAGCACCGCTGGCGTATTGATTGCCGCGACTGTGGTGGTATTTCCGATTTGGTTGGTTGTTGTGCCGGCTAATAGTGCCACAATTTCGACCACCGCATTAAGTGCAACTATTTGGCTGGGCATTGGTCCAACTGCAGTAGCAACATTGATGTTGTTCGCGGTGATCACTCGCGCTGGGCCGACGTTTCTATCAACCATTAACTATATGATCCCGGTTGTCGCATTTTTTACCGGGGCTTACGTACTATCTGAACCAGTCGAGTGGTCGAGTATTGTTGCTTTGGTGATTATCTTAAGTGGGATTGCTTTAACCCGTTTTCGCGCAAACTAAATTTAATTATTGTTAAGGACAAGAGGTTTTTAACGTTCTGACAGCGTGTTCTATAACAACCTGTCCCTTTGCTAAGAGCATATAATCTTAGTACATCAACCTTGTGCACCAGATGCCTGACAACTCCTGCAGTTTTTTACGATTTTTTCATTTCTTTCAAGTGGGAACCAGCACTGGAAAATGCTAGAACTATTGCCGCCTACTGATATAAATGCCAACGGTTCTGATGCCACGGGTTTCTGTTTTGATACGTTTTTGACTGACTCAAGCAAACTCTTTACTGGTGGTTTAAGTGTCAGTTATAACAATAAAAAGTTTCAGAGAACATCACTATGTACATGATAGTTAAGCACACCCACCTGACCATAATTACGCTTACGTTTATCTTTTTTATCATTACTTTTGTGTTAACGATGAAAGGATCTGACAAGGTCAACAATAAACTGCTAAAGATTGGGCCACATGTTTTATACACCTTATTTATCCTCACCTTTATTTACCTGGTGCTAGTTAATCCACTTAACTTGTATCCCTTCGTAAATGGTTGGGCATCATCTAAACTAGGTGGTTTCGTGCTTTATGTGCTCTCTATTACTTTTGCACTTAAATGGGCAAAGTCAACGTTATGGCGCATTGTGGGCTTCATTAGCACAGTATTTTGGTTTGTCATGAGCGCACGGCTCGGTTTTGCTGATCATCTTAAACTGAAAGGTATTATAGAAGATTCAAATGCTTATATTGAATTAGGGCAGCCTATATTAATGGCAATTGGCTAGATTATGTAAAGCATAAGAAACATACAGCACTAGGAACTAGGCACAGATGTCAATACTTTAAATCATCTCCTATATTCCATAAACACCTTTCTTATCAGGTGTATTTTCACCAACTCCAGCAGTTTCTCAGGCGTTTTTTCATTCCTTTACCAGAACCAGCATTGCCCAATAGCTAAGAGTTTGCCGGACTTAGGTAATCTTAGCTAGGGACCCTCATTTTGATCAAATGAGGCAAATAGTTTTTCTATTCAAAGAATTGGATCAGAAAGTCTGACCAAAATGGCTTTTCCAGACGACTAGATGGACATAGGGGGCAGAACAATGCAGACGCTATTGTCGAGTAGTTTAATGCTAAGTTCGACAGGCTCCTAGGCCATTAAGTAGCGCAAGTAACAAAAAAAGCGCAACCCAAAAGCTGCGCTTTTAATGCCTAAATTCCCCTTCAAATTTTGAAGGCAATTTAAAAGGTATTTCTAAAACGGAATACTTTAAGCGTTGGCAAACTCGATGCCTTTCGCAATATTGCCATCTAAAACAGACTTCATTTCAGTTAATAACTTTTGCTCATAATTACTCAGTGCTGGCAGTGCAAGAATAGACTCGACACCATTTTTACCTAGCTTTACTGGTTGAGCATGGAAGCTATCGGTATCTTCGCCTGTTTGAACATAACAACATTCAGTAACATCGGCGCCATTCATGGCAGCCACCAAAGACATCGTAAAACGTGCCGCAGCTTGAGCCATAGACAAGGTCGCAGAGCCTGCGCCAACCTTCGCTTCGACAACTTCTGTACCAGCTTCTTGAATACGCGGCGTTAGTGCTTCGATTTCAGCATCGGTTAATTCGACCCCATCAATACTAGACAGCAATGGCAAAATAGTAACGCCACTGTGTCCGCCTATGACATTAACATTCACATCATTACAGCTCATGCCTTTTAGTTCAGCAACAAAAGTATTTGAACGAATAATATCGAGGGTTGTTACACCAAACAGCTTGCGCTTGTCGTAAACACCAGCAGCCTTCAAAATCTCAGCTGCAATTGCCACCGTTGAGTTGACTGGATTGGTGACGATGGCATAGCAGGCATTCGGGCAAACTTTAGTCCCAGCAATGATCAATTTTTTGACAATGCCAGCATTCATGTTGAATAAATCATCACGAGTCATGCCTGGCTTTCGCGGAACACCCGCTGGAATAACAACAATATCAGCATCGACCATGGCGGCTTCAACATCATCGCCAACAAATCCAGCAACTGACACATCCGTCGGAATGTGGCTAAGATCGACTGCAACACCAGGCGTAAATGGCGCGACATCATAAAGTGATAATTCACTACCAGCCGGTAGTTGTAATTTCAATAGCAGAGATAGCGGTTGCCCGATTCCACCTGCTGCACCTAGTACACAAACTTTCATAATGAGCCTCTTTCGTGATGGGTATATTTTACTGATAGTAGAGTTTACTAATAATAGAATCTAAATTTTGATAGCCGACGCATCATATCGGTGAGCCAGGATATTGACAAGAGATCGAGCGATGAGTGACTAACTATTAATAAACACTATTCATTGTAGCCTTAATCGCGATCTTCGGCAGTAGACGTTTTTGCAATAACGATAGACAAAAAAAAGTACTGCTTTATGCTGCCCAAAGTGTTGCCTATGATTGCCACAAAAATGAAAAAGATTGCCCTCTTTGTTGATGTCCAGAACATCTACTACACAACCCGCCAGGCCTATGGCCGTCAGTTTAACTATCGTGAACTTTGGCAGCGCATCAGCTCAGAAGGCGATATAGTGTTAGCCAATGCCTATGCGATTGATCGGCATGACCAAAAGCAAGTTCAATTCCAGAACGTATTAAAAAAAATTGGATTCACAATAAAGCTTAAACCCTATATCCAACGCAGCGATGGCACATCCAAAGGCGATTGGGATGTGGGTATCACCATAGACATCATGCAAACAGCAAAAGATGTCGATAGCGTTGTATTGCTGTCAGGGGATGGTGATTTCGATTTGTTATTGCTGGAAATACGGCGAAGTTTTGATGTCACTACTGAAGTCTATGGCGTGCCTACCTTGACCGCTAATTCTCTAATCAATGCAGCCAATATTTTTAACCCAATAAAGACTGATTTGTTGCTATAGGCTGTCGTTCTACTTTACGGCCTATTTGATAAAAGACTATTAGTGTTACTTTCCATTCAAACTTAGAGTGAAGCAAAGCCAATGAACTTACCCGTATTTAAATGCCTCGATGACATTCTAAAAGCAATGCCTGCTTACAATGCCCAAGATGGCTATCATGCGATGTATTCCAGTATTTTTTCAGGTATTACGACAAACCCACAGCTCATGATGATCCCGGTGGATGATCATTTGGTTCATCGTGG
>JBLILW010000083.1:0-9879 GCA_047638435.1 Urechidicola sp. | reverse complement strand
CAGGCGTTCCATTAAAATCACCTGTTGCCGGTATCGCCATGGGTTTGATCAAGGAAGACGCAGGTTTTGCAGTATTGTCTGATATTTTGGGTGACGAAGATCATTTAGGTGACATGGACTTTAAAGTGGCGGGTACTACAGATGGTATTACTGCTTTGCAAATGGACATCAAGATCGACGGTATCACTACTGAGATCATGGAAAAAGCGCTCGAGCAAGCCAAAGACGGTCGTTTGTTTATTCTCGAAGAAATGTCTAAGGTTATTACTGAAGGCCGTGAAGAGATGTCAGAATTTGCACCTCGCTTGGTTACTTTCAAAATAAACCCAGAAAAAATTCGGGATGTTATCGGTAAAGGCGGATCAACTATCCGTGCAATTACTGAAGAAACAGGTGCAAGCATTGAAATTGATGACGACGGCGTAGTTAAAATTGCCTCGGTAGAGAAAGCCGCAGGTGATGAAGCTAGGCGTAGAGTTGAGATGGTTATTGCTGAAGTAGAAGTCGGAACAATTTACGAAGGCAAGGTTGCTAAAATCATGGACTTTGGAGCATTCGTAAACATCCTTCCCGGAAAAGATGGATTGGTTCATATCTCGCAAATCTCTGATGAGCGCGTTGAGAACGTCAGCGACAAGCTCAAAGAAGGCGACATGGTCAAAGTCAAAGTGCTCGAAGTTGACCGTCAAGGTCGTATTCGTTTAAGTATGAAAGCCGTAGCAGAAGACGCTGCAGCTGAGACTGAATCTGCTTAAGTCTGATTAGTTATAGCTAAAACAAGAAGGGCGCTTTTATAGCGCCCTTTTTTTATACGTCCGATCAATCACCCTAACCAAAAGGTTCTGTCGACCTTAGAAGAGAGAATGATAGTTAATAATTGTTCAATGCTATCGAATTTTCTTTTCTAATATGATATCAGTTAGTTCAGTTCTCATCCGAAATGAGATTATTCTCTTTAACAAAAACGTCGGGTGATTTTGTCGCTCTTTTCATTTAGCTTAAGCCATTTTTTATCTGCATTTTCGGCAAGCTTTTCTTTTACTGGGTTTTATAAAGAAGCCTAGAGGTTGATAATCGAAGCCTTACTTCTTATTCGAAGTTCACCCCCGTTTAGAACTTTTGTAAGCTGATTTATTGTCATGGCGTGGATTGCATGGAGTCACCCTTGTGATGGGTACTACTAGGTAGGTATGCCCAGCGGGCAAGCGCTACGCAATTATTAAATTAAATTGAATTGATACCGTTTAAAAATCCCGAACCGCACTGCTACTTGGCAGGGGGGGGTTCTACAATAACTTAAACATAGTCCCACAATACGGGCACTTTGCTTCGCCACCATTTTCCGTGACCGGAATATACACTCTAGGGTGTGAGTTCCACAGGCTAGTGCCCTCAGTAGGGCAGTGGATAGGAAGGTCTCCCGCTTTTACCTGGATTGCAGTTTTTGTGTTTGATTGAGAATAGCTACTTTGATTAGCTGCTGTGTCAGGGTTGACCATTGTTTTCTCTGGGTTGAATTAAGATGGGTTCGTGAAAGTGAGTAGGTCGATGTGCTTTTCGTTTCGGCCGTGTACCAAATCAAAGTAATCTTTTTGTAATCGTTCTGTGATTGGGCCTCTGGTACCAGAACCAATGGGACGATTATCAAGTTCACTGATTGGAGTTACTTCGGCTGCCGTACCGGTAAAGAAGGCTTCGTCGGCTATATAAACTTCATCACGTGTGAGCCTTTTTTCGACCACAGGGTATCCAGCATCTTGTGCCAGAGTGAAAATAGTCTTACGGGTTATACCGTTTAAGGCTGAGGTGACTTCCGGTGTGTAGATGACATCATCACGGATGACAAAGATATTCTCCCCACTACCTTCGGCAACATAGCCTTCTGGGTCGAGCAGCAACGCTTCGTCGTAACCATCTTTTAGTGCTTCGCTTAAAGCCATCATCGAGTTGATGTACTGACCATTGGCTTTTGCTTTAGTGGCGGCAATATTGACGTGATGACGGGTGTAGGATGATGTTTTGACACGAATACCTTTTTCCAACGCTTCCTGACCAAGATAAGCGCCCCATTCCCAGGCGGCTACAATGCAATGTACGGTTAAATTATCGGCACGTATGCCCATGCCTTCTGAACCATAGAAACACATAGGGCGAATATAAGCGCTATCGAGGTTGTTATCTCGCACAGCGGCAATTTGAGCATCTTTGATTTGTTGTGGTGTGTAAGGCATCTTCATGCCCAGAATTTTGCAAGAGTCAAACAATCGACGCGTGTGCGCCTCGAGTGCAAAAATAGCGGTGCCCTGGTCGGCATGATAAGCGCGCACACCTTCGAAGCAACCCATGCCGTAGTGTAACGTGTGCGTTAATACATGGATGTTGGCTTCTCGCCAGGGAACCATTTCACCATCAAACCAGATGAGACCATCACGATCGGCCATTGACATTGCGCTTACTCCAAACTTCTTAGTTGAAACATTCGTTCCAGCAATTGTTAACATGTTCGACTTCCGCTGTGATTTTTTCACTAGCGATTTCAGCCGGATTATTTTGTAGTACGGTTCTATGTAACCAACGGTGGTATGTTTGATAGATACCCACCAGCTCAGATTGTTGGCCGGAGATAAGGTCTAACCGAAACAGTTCATCTATAAGGCCAATATTATCAGAATATGCCGAAATGGAGCTAACTTTATTTGCATGCTGCAACACCCAATATTGAACCATGAACTCGATATCGACCATACAGCCTTTGGAATATTTCAGGTTGTGATAGCCTCCTTCTTTTGGAGATTTGTTGCGTGCGATTTTAGCCCGCATTTCGGTGATGTCTTTCCGTAATTTCTGTTGGTCACGTTCGATCCAAAGAATTCTCTGACGCATCTCTTGAAATGTCGTTTTGAGTATTGGGCTACCGCCAACATGCCGGGCGCGAACCAGTGCTTGGTGTTCCCAGGTCCAGGCTTTATTTAGTTGATATTGAAAATAGGCGTGATCGGACGAAACGAGTAACCCAGAGGCACCTTCGGGTCGAAGTCGTGAATCAATTTCGTACAAGGTGCCGGCACTAGTCAGGATGCTAGTCATCGATATTATTTTTTGTGCGAGTCGAGCAAAGTAGACACCATTGTCTAGGCTCTTTTTGCCATTTGTTATTTGCTTATCTGCCGTTGAGTCATGCAAAAATATCAAGTCTAGGTCGGACTGATAGTGCATTTCGTGTCCACCCAATTTGCCATAGCCAATAATTGCAAAATTAGCATCGCGGGTAACTTTATCGACCGTGCACTGCGGTTGGCCATATTGGCTTTGTAAGGCGGTACTGGCCAATTCATAAACGGCGTGTAAGACCACTTCGGCTAGTTCAGTTAAATATTGGCAAACGGCTAACGGCGTAATTTGCTCTGATAATTCGGCGATGGCGATGACGATGGTTTGCTCACGTTTAAACAGTCGCAAACTATCTAACTCAAGTTCGGTATCACCTGCGACGTTATCCAGTTGAATTTGCAGGTTGTTTGCTATTATTTTTCGGTCGAATTTATCTTCGTCGTCATCGGTCTGAATTAAGCACTCCAGTAATATGGGGTATCGCGCCACTTCCTGAGCGATCCATTCACTTCTATCGAACAATTGAACGAGCTTATCTAGTAGATGACCGTTCTGATGTAGTAATTCGAAATAGACACTGCGACCGGCGATAGATGAAAACAGGTTGAGCAGTCTGTCGATTAAAGTGAGATGGTTTTCAGTTTGACTGGCTGACTTTAGAAGGTCCGGTAACAAAGTCGAAAACCGCTGCTTCGCTCTTGCGGACATAAATCCCCAAGCTTTTGATGTAAAAAAACCTTTGAGTTTTTGGCTGATTTCTGCAGTGTGATTCAGGTTATAAGACGCCAGTAATTCTATTTGTTGATCATCCGTTTGCTCTTCACCAAAGGCATCTGAAATGGTGATGTCCTGGTCGGTCGGTGTTTCTCGTTTGAATAGCTCAGTGAAGTGGTAGCTGACTTTGGTTCTGTGCTCATCGAGCAGTCTTTGCAAGGATTGCCAGTCTGCCAAATTCATGGTGTAGGCGATTCGTTGTTGGGTTAGTTGATTTTTTGGACAGCTATGTGATTGTTCATCGGCCATCATTTGTATTTTGTTTTCTAGCTGGCGTAAGAATACATAGGCCTCACGTAATTCTTCGATTGTTTTTGAGGTAATGATATTTTGCGATTGTAAGATGTCGAAACAGGTGAATATTTGTTGGCTTTGCAATCGATTATTACGGCCACCTTTTAAGATCTGGAACGCCTGTACGAAAAACTCGATCTCTCGAATGCCACCGTTGCCGACCTTAATATTGCCCTGCATATTTTTCGATCTGGCCTGGCGGTCAATTTGATCTTTGAGTCCCGCCAATCCTTCGAAAACTCGGTAATCATGATATTTACGAAACACGAAAGGTTTTAGAATTGACTTGATAAATTGTCGGTCACTATCACTGCCAGTGATCATTCGGGCTTTTACCATGGCATATTGCTCCCACTCTCGACCGTGTAGTTGGTAGTAGTGTTCGAGTGCCATATGATGGAGTGCGACAGGCCCAGAGTCTCCCCAGGGCCTGAGCCTTAGATCGACACGGTAGACAAAACCATCTTCAGTGGTGTCGTTCAGTAGTTTAGTAAACAGTTTTACGACGCGAGTAAAAAACTCCTGGTAGGCAAGACGACCGTAACCTGCCAGATCACCTTCATTGGCGTAACTGCAAATCAAATCTATATCGGAGGAAAAGTTCAGTTCTTGCCCACCCAGTTTTCCCATCGCAATAATGTTAAGGGTTATTGGGTTGCCATCAGTATCAACCGGTTGGCCATGTTTTGCAGCCAGTTGTTTTTCGGCTGCTGTCAGGGCACAGCGAATAAGTTGGTCAGCTAAATCACTAAGGTGACGCAAGATGAGCTTCAGAGGAATGTTGTCTATCACATCGAGATAAATGATTTCGATCAATTTGGCATGCCGATGCTGGCGTAAAATCTTTTGTATGCTGGTAATTTCCAGCGCCTGTTCACACGCCTTAGTGAGATCAAGCTGCTCAAGATTGAACTGTTTTAGCTGATGAAGATTGTCGAGTAGGGCAGGGGTACGACAGAGTTGATTCAGTGCGTAGGTGCTTGAGGTCGCCAGGCGTTGAATATTACTGTCGAAATGAGGTCCGTACGAACTACCCTGTGCCTGAAGCAATGTTTGTAATTGCGCCCAAGCGTATTGATCATCTTTCAGTAAGGGTGAAACTTGTGGCGACATTAATTTTCCTATCAATTGCTAATGAGAAATATTATCATTTACATTCGTATTCTATTCTACTAGAATAACTTTTTAACATGATTCGTGAGCTTATCATGCGTCAATTCAACTTTAATTCAATATTAATTCAGTTTTAATCAGAGGAAATACATGAACAAGGCACTTCTTTCTATTGTCGCAACCAGCGTAACTTTAGCTGCTTGTGTTACGACAACACCATCAAAAACTGGTCAAGCCCAAGCCGCGATATATGCAGGCTTCCCTATTACTGTAAAAAATTATACTGGCAAAGAAATCCATTCTGAGGCGTACACTGGGCAGATGGCTCGTCATATTTTGCATACCTCAGCTAAAAAGTTGGTTTCTGAAGGTGCTAGTCTAGAGCAAACTAAAGCTTACTTTAATAGTAAGGACCCAGGACGAATTATTATAAGTCCTGTTTCAAAAGATGACTTTCCAGTGCTACAAATGCATGTAGATGAAATATCAAAAGGCAAGGATTTGTCTGGAAAAGCCTACAAAGGTTTAATTTCTGGCATGCCTGGCAACCTCACCGGTGCTGAATTACTTGACCTTATGTTGGAGAAAGCGGCAGCCACAGATAAAGGTTTTGACCCTTTAACAGGTTATGACTACACACAATTGATTTCTAAATTTACGATGGGTGCCGTGTTTTACAATCAGGCTGTTGATAATTATTTAGATGAAAAGCTAGGGGCAGATGTTCATTCTAATAGTGGAGCCTACAAAAAAGGTAAGGCTTATACTGGCAAAGAGCACGTGTGGGATGAAGGCTTTGGTTATTTTGGTGCACCCGCTCATACGATGGAGTTGACTGCTGCTGAAGTTTATGGAATTGCTAAACAGAAAGCTGATAGTTTTGCCAAGGCAGATTACAATAATGATGGTAAAGTCTCCTTAGTTACTGAAATGGCCTACGCTCATGCATACTATGCAGCTTCGTTTGATAAAGGTGGCAAAACCACTTATTTACATACCATTGTTCAGGCATTTCTTGATGGTCGTAACCTGATATCTTCTGCCAATGGTGATGCGCTTACGGATGACCAACGCAGCAAATTAATGGGCTATGCTCAAGTGATTAAGATCCAATGGCAGCGTCTTATTGCTGAAGCTGTGTTTAAGTATGCCGGATCTGTTTATGGTGACATTGTAAAACTAGAAGCTACTATTGAAGCGAATGGTGACGCAGTTAAGATTTATCGCGCTTATGCCAAGCATTGGGGTGAGTTGAAGGGTTTTGCACTATCACTGGAAGCAGGTGGAGTTAACCTAGGTGAGACTGGTGTGAATATGAATAGACTCATAGGTTACAGCCCGGTGCTATTGGGTAACACTCAAGTTGCAGCCTTAGTGGGTGGTGAGTTCGTGCAAAGTTCATCTGTTAGTTTGTCAGAGTATCGTGTGCAGATGATTAAGTTGCAAAAGCTGATGATTGATGACTTTGGAGTTGAAGCACGTAACAAGGATGTAACAGCAAATTTAGCTCAATTAGTAGATTCACTTGGTGAAGCGACAGCCGCAGAAAATGACTAGGTGCTTAATTAACTGACTATGGATTGGTTTCTTGAATTTACACAATCTTGGTTTTCTGAACTTACAGGTTTAGTTAACCAAGGTAGTAAACGGTTATTTATTGGCTATATATTAAGCGCTGCTGTCATAGCTATTGTTTGGCTTATGTGGCAGCGGCGGTTTAATTTTATTGCGTCCTTTCGTTGGCTTTTCCAGCGTGAAAAATGGTGGTCTAGTTCGAACAAATCTGATTATCAGATGATGCTTCTTAATCAACCGATTATGTTGCTTTTGAGCCCACTTCTTTTAAGCAAATTAGCCCTTGCAACTACGTTATTTTATACACTCAGTAATTGGGTGTCTCGACCCTTATGGCCGATTGATATACCGGTTTTTTGGGTGTCAGTTATTTTCACTTTATGTTTGTTTGTGGTTGATGATGCAAGCCGCTATTATCTGCATCGATTCATGCATCGTTCTCCAGTATTGTGGGCATTTCATCGAGTACATCATACAGCGGAGCGTTTAACGCCCTTCACGGTTTTGCGCACACACCCCATAGAAGGCATATTGTTTGGCTTCCGAAGTGCCCTAGTGCAGGGCTTGTTGATTGGTATATTTGTGTTTGTATTTGCTGACAGAGTGACATTGCTTAGCTTGCTGGGTGGGAATTTATTTACTTCAGTTTTAAACCTGCTGGGGTCTAACTTGCGCCACTCACCTGTGCCTATTAGTTACGGGAAAACTTTAGAAAAATGGCTTATTTCTCCTGCTCAGCACCAAATACACCATTCTCAGGCGTCCCAACATTGGGATAAAAATTTTGGTGCCTTTATTGCCTTGTGGGACCGGTTGGGTAACACCCTAGCGTATGGATCTAACACACAAAAATTATGTTTCGGTTTACTGGGTCAAAAACCTGAAGAACACCAACTGGTAACCTTGTATTGGCAGCCTTTTAAGAGCTGTTGGCGTTACTTTCGGCGCAATAAGTGCAACTTACCAACTGCAATTAAAACAACAACTGCAACAATCGAGTCCTAATATATGATACCCATGAATCTCATTAACAAATTTTTATTATCAGCTGTTGCTGCGAGTTTATTTACTGTTTCAATGGCTCAATCCGCTGATATTGTAAATGTTTATTCAGCTCGTAAAGAAGCTTTGATTAAGCCTTTGCTAGATGATTTTAGTGCCGCTACTGGCATTAAGGTGAATCTTATTACTGGTAAGGCAGATGCCTTGTTAAAACGTTTGCAAGTAGAGGGGAGTGCAACTCCTGCTGACCTTTTCATTACTGTGGATGCAGGCCGTTTACACCGTGCTAAAGAAGCTGGCGTTTTGAAGCCAATGTCTTTACCTTCGCTAAATAAGATAATTCCGCTAGCATTAAGGGATTCTGAAAATTATTGGTATGGCCTTACACTTAGAGCAAGACCTATTATTTACGCTAAGGACCGGGTTACCCCTGATGAGCTTTCAACCTATGAAGCCTTAGCAGAAGATCAATGGAATGGTCGTATTTGCCTGCGTTCTTCTCAGTCTGTCTATAACCAGTCTTTGGTAGCGGCTACTATTGATGCTATAGGTCTTGAAGCTACACAGGATTGGATTGAAGGAATGGTCAATAATCTGGCTAAATCGCCCTCAGGTGGTGATACGGACCAGTTAAAAGCAGTAGCAGCAGGCGTATGTGACGTGACCATTGCTAACACTTATTATTTGGCCCGCCAAATCAACAGTAGTAAACCAGCTGAGCAAGAAATGGCGAGTAAGTTAGCAGTATTTTGGCCCAACCAGCGCGGTCAAGGTAAGGCGGGCCGCGGTGCCCACTTTAATGTTAGTGGTGTAGGCTTTACTAAATATGGAAAACACCCTGAACAGGCTCAAATGCTATTAGAATACTTGGTATCTGCGCCAGCACAGGCTTGGTATGCAAACATCAATAACGAGCACCCTGTGGTAAAGGGTGTAAAAATTTCACAAACGCTTAAAGGATTTGGTAGTTATAAAATGGATCCGATTGATTTGCAAATACTAGGTCAAAATAATCGACAAGCTGTGCAACTAATGGATCGTGCCGGTTGGAGATAGATAATACTGAAAATGTTTAAAAGTCATGGGCTGAGTATTTTTGCTGTTGTTATTGCAGCATTTATATCCCTTCCAGTTATTATTATTGCGAGTTACTTAGTTAAAGCAGATGGTGTCTTATGGCAGCATTTATTTGAGACGGTACTTAATGAATACCTTGTGAACTCGTTACTGCTTTTGTTTGGAGTTGGTGCCGGGGTTCTCTTGCTGGGTGTGCCCACTGCCTGGTTAACCAGTATGTGTAGTTTTCCTGGGCGTCGTTGGTTCAGTTGGGCCTTGTTGCTGCCACTAGCTGTTCCGGCTTACATTATTGCCTATACTTATGCTGGCTTATTAGATTTTGCAGGGCCAGTCCAAACTTGGATAAGAGAGTTTACTGGCCTCAGCTACGGTGATTATTGGTTCTTTGAGATTCGTTCTCTTGGTGGAGCCATTATAATGTTGTCACTGGTGTTGTATCCCTATGTTTACCTTATGGCTAGGGCTGCGTTTTTAGAACAATCCGTGAGTAGTATTGAAGTGGGTTGTAGTTTGGGTTACTCCCGTTGGCGTGCAATATGGAGTTTAGCTTTACCTATGGCGAGGCCAGCCATTATAGCTGGGTTATCTTTGGCTCTTATGGAAACTTTGGCGGACTATGGTACTGTCCAGTATTATGGTGTCAGCACCTTTACTACGGGTATTTTTCGCACCTTTTATGGTTTTGGAGATGTAGCAGCAGCAGCCCAGTTGGCGGCAAGCTTATTGGCTTTTGTGATCTTGTTGGTGTTGTTAGAGCGCTATTCTCGTCGTCAAGCGCGCTATCATTCTGCGGCAGAATCTCGGGCACGTGCAGACCTCATTCCTTTAGTAGGCAGTAAGGCTATTTTAGCGGTAGCTATCTGTTTGTTGCCCCTAATTTTGGGCTTTATTATTCCGGCAACTCAGCTATTATTATGGGCTCTGTTCGAGGCA
>JBLILW010000082.1:0-9907 GCA_047638435.1 Urechidicola sp. | reverse complement strand
GTGGTTCGTTAGAGCAATTCCATCAACAGCTAGAAAAATTAATGGTGTGGCTCGACGACAATCGAATGACCTAAGTATTCGTGGAAAGTTAGCCATGTAGCCAGATTCAAGTAAATAATATAAACCAACATCTCTAGGTTATTTCGGCTAAGCTAGGAATAATAACCTTAGCATAGGCAACCTCGACTACTGATTAGCAGGAGATTATTGCTGCGCTTTCCCGACCGATATATCTGGTCAATAACACTGCCGCGTCTATTGTTGTACTGAATACGACTCATGGATTTAGATGCACAATTATCACCTTAAGCGTGAAATCATTCAGGTCTGCCTGAATGATTTCAATATTTGCTCGTTGTTGGACAACCAACAGTTTGACGAAGACGATCTTGAAGCCGCTGCACTGGGAATCACATCATCGACCTGGTCGTTGTTTGGCATTATCTGGCCTGCATCGCATATTCTTGCTGCAGAGGTAAGTGCCCTTAATTTCACTGGTAAAAGGGTACTTGAACTTGGCTGCGGCATTGGGCTGGCGAGTCTCGTATTACACAAAATGGGCGTTGATATTACCGCTAGTGATTATCACCCTCGCGCGCAGGAATTTCTCGACAGAAACGTCAGTGATAATAATCTGCCGCCAATCAAGTTTCAGAGGGTGGATTTTGAAAAAGAAAACCAGGCGCTAGGGACCTTCGATTTGATCATTGCGAGCGACATACTCTATCAGCCTCACCATGCAAAGTTTGTGGCCAATTTTATATCGGCTCACTCAGCTAACAATGTTGAAGTCATTCTCGTCGATCCGGGCAGAGAAAACAGGTCTAAGTTTACCCTCAACATGTCGGCTCTAGGGTATAGCCACCAATTCAAAAATTTTAATCAGACGCTCGTGGCAGGCATTAAATGCAAGGGTCAAATACTGCACTATCAACGTCAATCTAGCGCTGACAGCGCCCTGTGAAAGCCCCTTGACACAGCAATCCCATTGAGTCTTGTTAAAATAGACTAGATCGTTGCTAAACTTATATTTTAGTACGCTTATTCTTTTACTCTATCTGCACAAATACAAATTAATTTCTTTACCCTAAATGGACGCATCAACAGTCTATACGAAGTAAAGCTTAACCCACTCGGTGTAGTATTCGGTCCAACATCCTGTGACTCATTATTCGTTTTAACCAGCCAAACAGGTAAGTCGGGAAGGTGACAGGGTAGCGTATTTTTGGTCGTTTGCTTTCCAGTGCATGCACCACGCGGTCAAGCACTGCACTGGGGGGGAGAGTGAATGGCTGGACATTTCCAACCGCTTCAAATCGTTCGATCATTTTTTGATAGCGATCACGATGAACACTACTAACGATATCAATGTGCTTTTGAAATGCTTGATACGCATTGGCCCGAAATTGGCTCTCTATTGGGCCGGGCTCAATCAAGCTGACATGGATGCCCGTCCCGGCAAGCTCAAGCCGCATGGTGTCGCTGAATCCTTCTATTGCAAACTTGCTTGCATTGTAAGCACCGCGCATCGACATCGCTGCAAACCCTAGAACCGAACTGTTCTGGATTATTCGACCATATCCTTGTGCTCGCATTGTTGGGATGACGAGATTGGTTAGCTCCATCCAGCCGAATACATTCGTTTCAAATTGCTCGCGAATGGCATCTCGGCTTAGATCTTCACAGGCGCCCGGTTGGCCATAAGCACCATTATTAATTAGTGCATATAAATGGCCTTCGGTTTTTTCCAGTACCTGTTCTATTGCCGCTTTGATGCTTTTTGAATCAGAGTAGTCGAGCAGCAAACATTCAATGCCAGCTGCTTCTAACGCAGTGCGGTCATCCGCATTTCTGACAGTGGCAAAAACTCGATAACCCCGCAAGTGTAAGCCGCGCGCGACGCACTCACCAATACCACTCGAGCAACCGGTGATCAATACGCTTCGCATCGCTTCATGTGAATGTTCCGACTCTAATTTATGTGCCACTATTGCCTCGATGAAACTGCATGTGCTAAAGCTGCTTATTGTACGGCTTTATGCTCACAAAGGCAGTTCGGTAGGACAGACAAGTATTTCTATAA
This sequence comes from Urechidicola sp., assembly GCA_047638435.1. Lineage (GTDB taxonomy): Bacteria > Pseudomonadota > Gammaproteobacteria. The sequence goes on along the minus strand of JBLILW010000082.1, from coordinate 7,824 downwards.
CCGAACTTAATCGTTCACCTTCATCTCTAAGCTTGAACTAACTTAAGTGCCTATTCTTATTTTTCTAGCCGCATGCCTTTTATGAAACGCCTACTCGCACTAATCTTACTGGCTGCTCTCCAGCAATCCGCTTATGCTTACGACTCATCAGAACATCAAATCAATGACTATCGTCGAATACTTCTGGCGGATGATTTCGAAGCCAAATGCGATGTATTGAATCACCTGCAATGGGATGGGTTAAATGATCCACGAATTTTTGATTGGGTCGAAGCGTATGTGCTCGAATTTTATCAATCGTCATTCCTCAGCCGTGAACGGTTCGCACTTAAGCGGCTGGCTATACGTGCGCTGGCGTATAGTGGCAATGAAAAATATCGTTACAGCTTATTTTTGGTCGAGGTAGAAGCGGCTGGAGAAGACATTCGACATGACGGCAAACTGGCATTGGCACAATTAGACCAACACATTGAGTGGCAAAAAAAGATTAAAAAAAGCGGCTATCAGTTTGCTCACAAAAGCACCATCATCAGCACCTATATGAAAATGCTCAGTACTCAAGACCCTGAGATCCAACAGCTCGCTGCAACCGGTATTGTTCACGACCAAATCAAAGATACCGAACTTCTAGCACTCGCGTTTCAGCAGTGGCAACAGTTACAGTCGAAACGACACCTAACTGACCAGCAGCAAAGCACGAAGCGCTGGCTATTAAAAGCAATCGACCGAAATACCGACCGATACTCTCATCGCTACGATCGACGTTAAAGTAAGGCAGGCTTTTTGGATTAAGGTCTAAATATTTGCTGACAACTTGCGCTGGCCTCTAAGGCCTGAGACCACCCGCCATCCAACACGATATGTACTAGCGTTGCTGGTGGCATTATTTCACCCGTTATCGACCTGGGTACATTACCCACTAACTTTCTTGCGAGCATTTCCAGCCCCGGGTTATGGCCAACAAACAACAAGCGCTGCACTTTTTTTGGTGTGCGGCATAAGACATCTACTAGGTTCTGCACTTCGGCCTCGTAAATGGCATCTTCAAAATCAATCAGTGATTGGTCAAGCTCTGCTGCAGCACAAACGCCTATTGCGGTCTCTACTGTGCGCACCGCAGATGAACAAACAACCGCATCTGGCTCTAGGTGGTGGCTGCTAATCCATTCACCCACCCGTGCCGACTGTTTCTTACCATGCTCACTCAATTGACGACCAAAATCACCTCGATCATCCCATGAAGGTGGGCCCATAGAAGCATGACCGTGACGTAGCAGTAATAATTCGACTGACATTTTTTAAACCCCTTGGATTCAACTCTCAAGTGCATAACTTGAATCGGTAGAAAAAGTGGATAGCTGATTGTCAGCTCATATTCTTTTTCTCCGGTAAGAGATGAGACGATGAAAACCTGCTCCCATCTATCCTATGTCGAACGATGCCAGATTTATGTTTTAATTAAAACAGGCAATACACAATCAGCAATCGCGGAGGCTGTTGGTACTAGTCAATCAACCATTAGCAGAGAGCCGCGACGCTATAAAGATTCACGTGGTTATCGACATAATCAGACATAAAAAAAGAGAAAAAATAGACGTTTAATCGTGACTAGATCGATTTAAATGGCCCTCAAGTGAGATATTTAATCGATTAGAAGTTGAACATTAAAAAGATGAAGCTTCGTTGGCGCGTAGTGTTAAAAATTTAGGTGACAAAATCAAAAACGTTGAAAAGTTGCCAGAACATGCCGATCGGATTCTTTTTTTACGAAAAAAACTAACATACCTTGAAAATCGATTGTCTTATGCCAAAGAGCAAGATTTTTAACTATTTAAACCATGCACCTATCGCTTTCTGGTAGGGACTATCATGTATCTAGAATTGTGCGCGTTAACGTTGATGTCCACCAACGTGAAAATAAAAGTTGGAAGGCGGAAAAATCTTTTACCGCCTTGTTAAGCTACTTCACGCAATCCTTGTAAGGCGATGGACAATGACGCTGGGTCACGTGCAGATGACGCATAAACCATATACGCTGGACGTTGCAAACTAGGTGTGTTGTTGACTGTAAATAAAGATTGTTTTTCGATTAGAGATTGCACCACTCGAATTGGGAAATATCCTGAACCACCATTTTGAAGAATGTACTCAAGACCTAACGCGCCAAGGCCGACTGATATGGCTGGCGTTTGCAGGTCGGGAAATGCTTCGCTGTGACGAGCTCGAAAAATATCACCCCAATCCACAAAGACATAATTTTTTATCCAATCACCTTCTTTAGTCGATTGCTCTGTCGTCACCAAGATCAAGGTTTCCTCAAACAAGTCCTCAATGATGAGTCCAGCAGTTTGGCGGGGAGAATACATCACACCTATATCGAGCAAACCATCCGATACCTGTCGCATCAGGCTGGGAGAGTAATCAGCCTCGACGTGCAAAGCGATCTCAGTGGCATTCTTGCGCATCCAGGGCATCCATTTCAGTATCAGGCTATCCCATAGACTGACCTGAGAGCCCAGTCCAATTGTATGATTAAAACTATCGGGTAATGCGATGCGTTGCTGTGCTTGCTTCCATTGGCGTTGGATATTGTGGGCATATTGCAGGAACTGTTGACCAGCCGATGTTAGCTCAACACCGGCATGACCCCGTTTAAATAGCATACGACCAAACCGATCTTCCATTGATTTAACGCGTGCACTGACAGTCGATTGAGTGACGTTAAGGTTATCGGCGGCTCGATTAAAATTGCCACACTCGGCGATCTCGAGAAAAGTACTGATATATTCAATTTTCATACAACGCTTTCCTCAGAATAGATCTGCCTAAGTCAAACGAACCCTTAGTGGTATTGAAGCTTTCGATTGAATGGTACATAAAAACACGCTTTTCGAATACCTAGAATTCGCTAGATAAAGTTTTATTTAATCACAAGGTTAGTAAGTTAGCCCAAATTTTAGTCATTTATCTGGCGATAACTCACTGGATTATATTGACTGCTACCATTGATATCCACTAGTTACAAACCCCGCAACACTTTGCTGGAATACGGTTTTAGCAGCGCCGCCACCTAACCCATAACAAACCTGTAATGGCAGCAAATGCTCTTCACGAGGATGGCAATAGCGTGCATGCGGTGCGTTTTCCCAGTTCGACAGTCGTTGCTCTCTTTGCGCATTACTCAAGTTTGGATCGCTACAGGTCTGCGCCAGCCATGCCTTAAATTGCTGGTTTTTTTCATTCGCTAAGGCATCTTTGGGGCCCATCATCGCTGCCATATTATGAAATGAATAGCCCGATCCGAGGATTTACAGATTGTCATTTTTTAGTGAAGCCAAAGCTCGTCCAGCTTGAATATGAAATCCGGCTTCAAGAGAGCTGGATAGTGATATTTGAATACAGGGAATATCCGCTTCGGGGTACATCATTATCAGCGGTATGAAAACGCCATGATCAAACCCTCGCACCTCATCGAGACGTGAATCAATACCTTGCTTTGATAACAAGCTTGCGACTCGATTGGCCAGCTCGGGGTGGCTGGGCGCGGGATATTGCAGTTCGTAAGCCTCAGCAGGAAAACCAGTGTAATCATAGTACATGGGCGGGTTTTGATTGGCTGTTATCGATATTGTCGACTCGTCCCAATGCGCGCTGATGATAATAACGGCTTCTGGCCTTTGTATAAGGTCAGGAATTTTTCGCAGAAACTCGTTCATGTTGTGAAACATAGCTTCATTCAATAATGGTAAAGGCCCACCGCCATGAGGAATATAGAAAATGGAGCTGTTTTTTTATCATCTGTCATGTTTTACCTCAAAATAGATTGTCCCAAATTGATCAACAAGAGCGATGCTTATACCAGTTATATTAGCGGGCTGGCTAAACTTAAAATAGACCAAGTTCGATAATGAGCATTTCATTTTCAACTGAAATCGACTTTAAGGTTGATTCTGCCAGTCTGTGCTTCAAATTGTCATCCCTAAACGTAAAAACAGGATTTTTTGCTAGAAATTTCTTAGCAATAAACTCTAATAGTTTTTTTATTTTGGGCAGGCTGTCAGGCGGCACTTTTTTAACATCAAGTGAAACCACTTTTAAGTTATCAAAATAGAGTGAACCTGAGTCATTGTCGTATCGTAGGGTTCCAGAAAAGGAGACCTCTCCGTTTCCAACAATATTGCCAGGCACTTTGACACCAACATCGGTCGAAAGGCCTAATTCATTAGTCGTTTCAACAAGGTCAATCAACGGATTAGTTAAAATTGTTGTGACGAAAAATTTCTTCTTTTCTAAGGGCATCATTCCATCCACCCTTTCTTGAATATCAGCCTCAGATAATTTCAGTGTGTAAGAAAAGGCGAGTGCGGAAGCACAATGCAAGACTAAAAAAATGGTTAAAAGCAGCTTTTTCATTGAACTATACCCATAAGCCTAACCACTATTTTGTCAATACCAGATTTTCCCGATTAATCAATTCAGGGGCATCATCATAACCTAGGATTTTGGGCACATCTAAGCTCGACTGCCCCATGATTTGCATGCTTTCTACTGAATTGTAATTCACCAGACCACGCGCCACTTCGGTTCCGTTGCCGTCAACACAACTGACAACTTCACCACGGCTAAAGTTACCACTGACTTTGTTGACGCCCACGGGTAATAAACTTGCGTTTTTATTGAGTAATACAGTCACCGCGCCATCATCTAGGTGCAGCTTGCCGCGACAGCGCATATGTCCTGCAAGCCATTGCTTACGGGCGGCTAAATGCCCTTCACGCGCTTCCAGGAAGCTACCAATTGCCTCACCTTCGACTAGCAGTGAAATCACATTGTCATGCTTGCCCGAGGCAATCACGGTGTGGGTACCCGATCGCGCAGCCAACTGAGCCGCACTTACTTTGGTTTGCATGCCACCGCGGCCTAGGTTGCCACCGCTGGGTCCAGCGTAGGTCATTAACACAGGGTCGTTAGCATCGGCCTTTTGAATCAGTGTTGCGTTGGCGTTGTGGGCTGGATTTGAATCATATAAACCCGTTTGATCAGTCAAAATAATCAGTAAATCAGCCTCGATTAAGTTGGATACTAACGCGCCCAGTGTGTCGTTATCGCCAAACCGGATTTCTTCATTGGATACCGTATCATTTTCGTTGACGACGGGAATTGCACCGTACGACAGCAAGGTGCGTAGGGTGCTTCGAGCGTTGAGGTATCGTTGCCGATTGGCGAGGTCATCGTGGGTCAGCAGCACTTGTGCGCAGTGCAGACCATGTTCCTTAAAGCAGTCTTCGTAGGCTTGTGCCAGGCCCATTTGGCCAACAGCGGCAACGGCCTGCAACTGGGAGATATTACTGGGGCGAGATTTTAACCCAAGTCGTTTGATGCCTTCAACAATCGCACCTGATGAGACTAAAACGATATCAACCGACAAGGCCCGAAGGACTGCTATCTGGCTAACCCAGTTAGCGATCATTTTGTGGTCGATACCTTTGCCGTTATCCGTTAGTAACGCACTGCCAATCTTAACCACGACCTTGTTGTAAAGAGGTCTATTCATCGAGCAAGTCTCATCGAGCTAGTTTTATTTCTGATCTTCAGTGTTGGTTTCGATGCTGGTCTGGGGATCTTGCTCGGCACATTCTTCAACATGAATCATAATAGAATTGCACAGTTGATCAACACCCTGACGATTTACCGCACTGATTTGATGCACCGGTCCAGTCCAGGACAGGCCCTTGATAATTTCGTCACAAATCGCCTGTTGTTCGTCCCCAGCTACCAGATCAAGTTTATTGAGCACGAGCCAACGAGGTTTATCGAACAGCGATTCGTCATACTTTTGCAATTCAAGCAGAATCTTCTGTGCCGATTCGACGGCGCTATCATCACTTTCCACCGGATAAATATCGATGATATGAAGTAAGAGTTTAGTGCGTTGTAAGTGCTTCAGGAACTGAATGCCGAGGCCCACACCATCCGCCGCACCTTCGATTAAGCCAGGGATGTCAGCGATAACAAAGCTGCGATGTGGCGCGACACTCACCACACCCAAGTTGGGATGCAAGGTCGTAAATGGATAATCAGCAACCTTAGGGCGAGCTGCGGAAACAGAGCGAATAAAAGTCGATTTACCCGCATTTGGCATGCCTAGCAGGCCAATATCTGCGAGTACTTTCATCTCTAACTTAAGATCAAACTGTTCACCCTGACTACCTGGACTACTCTGTCTTGGCGCGCGATTAGTCGAACTTTTATAACGAATATTGCCCAACCCATGGAAACCGCCGCGGGCGATCAGGATTGGGTCGGTACTATTATCGCCAACGTCAGCAATTAATTCGCCTTGATCAACCGTAGTAATGACCGTACCTAAAGGCACTTCGATAATAACATCTTCACCTTTAGCACCGGTACAATTTCTCGATTGGCCTCGACCACCATTTTTCGCAACAAAACGTCGAGTATGGCGGAAGTCGGAGAGAGTATTTAAATCGATAGAGCCAACAACATAAACAGAGCCACCATCACCGCCGTCTCCGCCATCGGGGCCACCCATTGGGATGTATTTTTCACGACGGAAACTGACAATGCCGTAACCACCATTGCCGGCCTGGACGTGAATCTTGGCTTCGTCGATAAATTTCATGATTGGCTCTAGCGTTTTGGCTGTGGGTTGATTGTTTGTTGGGTTAGTTAAATAACTAGCTCAGATTATAACATTGGAAGGATCGTCACGCCTACGCAACCTTGCGTCCGCGACATTCGACCACTAGGGGCGGCAGAAGTGCCACTTTTCCTAAAGTGTCGAAAATTGGTGTATCGTTTTAGGGATTTAATTAATTAGAACAATACAAAAACAATTGTCGAGGCCTAAAAGGCGCCCGGTGCATCCTGAACATAAAAAAGCCCCGCATAGCGAGGCTTTTAGAAACGCTATAAACCTAGGCTTTACGCTGCGCTAACAATACTAACAAAAGTACGGTTGTGACGGCCTTTAACGCGAAATTCTACGTTCCCATCAGCTTTTGCATACAACGTGTGATCTTTTCCACAACCAACATTATCGCCAGGATGAAATTTTGTACCACGTTGGCGAACCAAAATGTTACCTGGAACAACTACTTCACCGCCGAATTTCTTAACGCCGAGTCTTTTAGACTCCGAATCGCGACCGTTGCGAGTACTACCCGCTGCTTTCTTATGTGCCATTACTCAGCCTCTATGCTTTGATATCTGTAACTTCAATTTCGGTGTAGCTCTGACGATGTCCTGCCTGTCTACGCGAATGCTTACGACGACGAAATTTAATGATTTCGACCTTTTTACCACGACCATGAGACTTGATAGTCACAGTGACGGCGCTTTTGTCTAACATTGGAGTTCCAACAGCGATATTGTCACCGTCAGCAACCATTAGAACGCCTTCCAGCTCAACTGCAGAGCCTTCTTCACCTTCCAGCTTTTCGACGCGCAGGGTTTCACCCTTGGTGACACGGTACTGTTTTCCACCTGTGGCGATGACAGCGTACATTTGACTTACTCCGAAGCGATACTTAAAAAAGGTGGCAGATTCTAGCTTTTGAAGGCTAGTAGGTCAATTGCTTTATCACTCTAAATGTGATTATTTTAACTGCTAAGCCGATCGAGGCCGTGCATTATCCATTTTGACTGCGAGCCCACAAGCTAATTTGGCAGGGATCCTATCTGACTTAGGATTAATCTACTGCTGAAAAGCCATTTGGGCCATTTATTTGATCCAATGAGTTAAATACAAGAACTATTCAACTCATTCGATCAAATAAATGGGATCAAAATGACTTCCCCTCG
>JBLILW010000081.1:0-9939 GCA_047638435.1 Urechidicola sp. | reverse complement strand
TGATACTAATCACAATGCCAGGGCGGTGACTACTCCTTTACTTCTATAGTTACCCCATTATCCCCTGGATGCTGCTTTTGAGTATTCCACAGGCACACTTTTGTCGACGCCGCGAATAGTGGAATCCGCGGTTACCGGCACCGGACAACAAAACTTTGTTACAATTTTAGTTAACGGCCGTCGACATAGCCTGCAGATCGATTATTTACGGCATAAAAACTATGGGAAGATCATGAAATTATGGGGGCGAGTTTAGCCGCTAATTATAATAAGTTACCCTTATGCCACCACTTTGTTAGATTGAATAGCCGTTTATTCTTCTTGCCATTAAGGCATTTCTTAAAGCAGTTTATTCTTTCTTGACTGTTTCTGCGCCTCACCAATGTTTAGCCCGCATGGCGAGGGATGATAACGCTACTATGATCCGAGTAACGCCCAAAACTCAGCTGGCGCAGGTGTTTCAAATGTCAGCTGCTTATCCGTGCCAGGTTTAAAAATGTTAAGCTGTAAGGCATGCAGCCCCATTTGATCACCAGCCGTACCGTATCGTTGGTCGCCCACCACTGGATGTCCGAGCCATGCCAGATGAGCTCTTATTTGATGTTGTCGGCCAGTTTCCAAATTTACCCGTAACAACGTCCTGCGCTTCACGCTTCGCTCAGTCGTAAAATGGGTCACCGCATTCTTTGCATCTGGATGAGGACCGACATGCATTTTGTATATTTCTGAATCGAGGCGCAATGGCTGATCAATCATGCCCTGATCAGGCTCTGGCCGACCTTCAACAATGGCAAGATAGGTTTTTTCTGCCGTATCCCATTCATCCATCACTGCCTCACGCATCTCCTTCGACAGTGCGAACAACATCACTCCAGAAGTAGCACGATCAATTCGATTCACCGGCCACAGCTTAACCGAGTGATTCTTGCGCCCCAGTTGGGCACGCAAAATACCAAGCGCATGCGGCTCACTATCCTCCCCAGAACCAACTGATAACAGCCCAGCCGGCTTATTGATGGCCACTAGATCATGATCTTCATACAAAATATCGATCTGTGGCCGTGCGTTAGAGGGGCCACGTGGTGAGGCTTCGATATTGACTTGATCATTTGGCAGCAAATCGAAGTTATGGCGTGTAATTGACTCACCATTAACATGAACGCAGCCACTTTTAAGCCGTTGCTTGACCGTACTCCGTGACCAGCCCTGAAGCGCATCAAATAGAAATGGAAGTAGAGTCGTGTTTGTCTTGACTGTTAATCTGTCTGACATGATAAATCGCCTAGTGTGAGCTGCGTGTTGCGTGCGGAGTATGGGAGCGTTGCCCCAGCTTGTAAACTTCGTTTGTTCATCTCGTGATGGGTTGTTTTACATTCGGCGCCTTAGGTTGTACTAGAAGGTCCTGCCAACTGCATAATGCTCGAGGGTTTAAGATAGGGATTGACAGTGCTAATTTAATGCCACTAACGAATGCCTTTGTTCAGATTAATTTTTTTATCATCGGATTCCAAAAAAGGGGGACTACCTCCTTGGCAAACTACTTGTCGGGGAATCCGACCGTATTCATATGCCCAATTAAAGAATCACACTACTTCAGTACTGATCGTGGAAATAGACAGGTAACTAATGAGAAAGATTATCTGTCAATCTATAATAAGGCTGAAAACAGTCACTTTGCTGTTGTTGAGGCAAGCACGGGTTACATAGCCTCAAAAAATGCTGTAAAGAATATTCTTGATTTTAATCCAGATGCAAAGTTTATTCTTATGATTCGAAATCCAATAGATATGGCGATTTCACTTCATGCTGAATATATTCAAACTGGATGGGAGACAGTTACTTCGTTTAGGGGGGCTTGGGACTTGCAGCGCACTAGGGCAAGTGGGAGGTCAATTCCACCAATGTGCCCTGAAGTAAAAGCACTTCAATATGGAGGAATGTGTGCTGTGGGGGAGCAGGTTGATAGATTTTTTTCTCTGGTCAGTTGGGAAAAGGTGAAGTCAATTTTCTTTGATGAATTTAAAGTTCATACTAGGGAAGTGTATTTGGATGTTCTAGATTTGATTGGAGTGGAGGACGATAGCCGCACAGACTTTCCAGTTTCTAATGCAAGGAAATCAATAGGAAATCATGTTTTTCAACAAGTTATTAATCGGTTAGCAAAATTAAAGACTATGGTTGTTGGACACCGGTTTCAGATTGGTATTAGATTTAAATTGACAAAAATAAACTCGATATCAGTTAAGTCAAAAAAACTAGGTTCAGTGAACAGAAAGATGTTGTCTATATTTTTAAGTCTGATGTCGATAAACTAAGTGATTTGTTGGGAAAAGACTTTAGCCGATGGATTGAGAAATAGGTTTCCATAATTTAGTGCATCGTCTGATCGAATCATGAATATTTTTCTTTTAACTCATCAAAGAGAACGCTTTAAAAAAACTAATACAGGTTCGCTGGTGGTTGATGCCTTAGGTGAAAAGGCACAGGTTATCGTTTGGGATAGAGTCGCACCTGATCCTGGGCTATTAAAAATGATTGCCGAGGGTTCTATTGCTTTGCTCTACCCATCGGTAAATAGTCAGTTTGTTTCGGAAGTGTCTGATTATAAAAGCTACATTATTATTGATGGTACCTGGCAAGAAGCACAGAAAATATATAATCGAAGTCCATATTTAAAAGGTTTGCCAGCGGTTAAAATTTCAACCAATAGGTCCTCTGCCTATAGTTTGAGGCGCAATCAAAGAGATGGATGTTTGTGTACCGCCGAGTGTGCGATTGAGATCCTCAACGCAGGAGGTTTTTCGATGCAGGCAAATGATTTACAGTCTATTTTCTTAAAGCATATTGCTTCACAAGGTAAATAGGTTTAGCAAATTTTGACAGCTCAAATTGTGTATGACGCAGAACAAAATTGTGAAAAGAGCACCATGGCCTTTGGACGGATAGCCTCGGTTGAAGTGGCGGTCTAATAATTGACTATGTTTGAGGTCAAGTGGCTAGATTGATATTAGCAATGCCCTTGACTCTTTTTCAATTAATGAAACGCCTGTGGTTTAACCAGCTCTAACAGTCGTTTGATAAATATTAAGCGTGATTTATTTACTCAATGTAACTTGCAGCGACTAAATATATGCCTGTTGATGAAACCGCGTATAAACTTGTGGCATGGAGGATAGGTGGAAATCTTTTTTCACCTAATCATTGTCACGAACACCATGCCTTTGACCGGCTTTGGCGATACCTTATTATGGTCAGCTCAAGTTTTTCATAGGACTGCGCCAGTATTCTAAACAGCTCTGTATCAAACAGTTAGTTTCAGTATACTATTTCACTTACGATCCTAATTGCTTGACTGGAGCTTTGACGCTTTATGAAAACAATCACTCATGGTATTTTACTTTTAATAGGTTCCATTTTGATATTATCTTGTTCGGGTAAGCGCCCGCTTAATTTGGGTGTTTCTGACGGGGCTCTTGCACTTTGTCCGGATTCACCTAACTGTGTCTCAAGCGCGGCTAAAGACGCAGAGCACCAAATACAGAATTACACGTTAGCTCTGCCGTCGGACGAGGCTTGGCAGGCCGTTCGCGAATCGGTGCTAAAGCTGCCACGAACTAAAATTGTGAGTGAGTCCGATGGCTACTTGCATGCAGAATGCAGTAGTGGCGTATTTGGTTTTGTGGATGATCTGGAGCTGTACTTACGGCCTGGCACTGGGTTTATTGAGATTCGATCTGCATCTCGTTTGGGTTCCTCTGATTTTGGTGTTAATCGTAAACGCATTGAGCAACTACGTTTGATGCTGACTGATCAGGGCGTGTTAAAATAGCCTGTTGGACGATGACCTACTATTGGTCTGAGCGTATCGTGCTTCCAAATGATACTGTTCAGAATGTTACACCCTTCTATTCAAATTAAAAGGTAGTACCACATTATGTACGATTACAAAGCGCCATTAAAAGAAATGCAGTTCGTGATTGAAGAACTGGCTGAGTTGTCGGCTCTGACTGAGTTGCCTGGTTATGAAGATGCGAATGATGAGCTTGTCGAGGCTATTCTGGAACAGGCGGGGAAGTTTGCGGAAGAGGTGATCGCGCCTTTGAATCAGTCGGGTGATGAGCACGGTACATTTATTGAGAACGGACAAGTTGTTAGTCCACCTGGTTTCACGGATGCGTTTAAACAGTTTTCTGACAATGGTTGGTTGAGCATTAAACAGCCGACTGAGTACGAAGGACAGGGCTTGCCAAATTTGCTGCATTCAGCCGTCACTGAAATGTGGAACTCATCGAATATAGCGTTGGCTTTGTGCCCGTTATTAACATCGGGTGCGATCGAGTCGATTGATGCGCATGCAAGCGAAGTGTTAAAGCAGCAATATCTGAGCAAAATGATTTCAGGTCAATGGACCGGTACGATGAACCTTACCGAGTCTCATGCTGGTACTGACTTGGCTGCTATTCGTACGCGGGCACTACGCGATGGCGACAATTATCGCATCAGTGGGCAAAAAATATATATTACCTGGGGTGAGCACGAGATGACCGAGAATATTATTCATCTTGTGTTGGCTCGGCTACCGGATGCACCGGAAGGCGTTAAAGGTATTTCATTATTTTTGGTGCCCAAGTTCCTGGTTAATGTGGATGGCAGCTTGGGTGATCGAAACGATTTAAAAGTCGTCTCTTTAGAGCACAAGCTGGGCATACATGCCTCACCCACTTGCGTCATGAGTTATGGCGATAACGATGGCGCAGTTGGCTATTTGATTGGTGAAGAGAACAAGGGCTTGGCTTGTATGTTCACCATGATGAATAACGCGCGCCACGAAGTTGGAATGCAGGGTGTGGGATTATCGGAAAGAGCCTATCAGGCAGCACTGGCTTATGCGCAGGATAGAGTTCAAGGTTATGCGCATGGATTAACTGATCGCGTCACTATTATTCATCATCCGGATGTCCGACGAATATTGATGCAAATGCGGGCACTGACTGAAGCTAGTCGCGCATTTGGTTACGTTACAGCTAGTATGACTGACCTGGCGCATCATTCTTTTTCGGAAGATGATCGGTCACGTTATCAACGCAGGCTCGATTTATATATTCCTATTGTCAAATCCTGGTGTACAGAGGTGGCCCAGGAAGTCACTTATCTGGGCGTGCAAGTGCATGGTGGAATGGGCTTTGTCGAAGAAACAGGTGTGGCTCAATATATGCGTGATGCGCGTATCTTGACTATTTATGAAGGCACAACTGGTATTCAGGCGCTCGACTTGATGGGGCGTAAAATGTGGCGTGATAAAGGCCAGGGCATGAGCGAGTTGATAGTCGAAATGGAGGCGTTCGAGAATATTATGCCTTGTCAATCAGACGAGTTTGCTCGTATTAAACGTGAACTCGGCCGGGCATTGATTGGCTTAAAAGAAACAACGCAATGTTTTTTGGCGCAGGCTAACGACGATCCTTATCTGGCGGGCTCGATTGGTGTAAATTATATGATGCAAGCCGGTAATGTAATTGCTGGCTGGTTAATGGCTCGATCTGCGGTTTCGGCGCAGCAGCATGTAGATGCGGGTGATGCCTTTTATCGCAATAAAGTAAGTACTGCGTTATTTTTTGCCGAACATATTCTGCCGCGCAGCGAAGCCTTGAAAATTACAGTTCAGGCTGGTTCGGGTAGTGTTATGAGTATCGGTGTTGATGCTTTTTCGATTCACTAGCACTTCAATCTTCATAACCAGTTAAGTAACAACGAATAAGCGATATCTAGTGAGCCAACAATAATGAGTCAACTTCAGTCGAAAACCTACAAAGAGCTCGAAATCGGTGATCAAGGGCAATTCACGAAAACGGTGACTGAGCGAGACATTACCCTGTTTGGTGAAACATCAGGTGATGTGAATCCGGTTCATTTTGATGAGGCATATGCCTCGAAGACTATTTTTAAAGGCCGTATTGCACATGGCATGTGGTCCGCCAGTTTAATATCAACCTGCATCGGCACTGTGATGCCAGGCCCAGGCAGTATTTATTTGGGGCAAACGCTAGATTTTAAACTGCCGGTTCGATTGGGCGATACCTTAACGGCTTTAGTCACTATTGATCAAAAGATAGACGCAAAAAAATTATTGATCATCGACTGTGTAGTGAGCAATCAGAATGGTGAGGTTGTCGTAAGCGGAGAGGCAAAGGTCATTCCGCCGCGTAAGAGTGCTGACTTAATTGCACCACTGTTACCGAAAATCACCGTCTCAGGTGAGTAGTAGCCGTGTTCAGAGCTGATAAAAATGATAGAGCGAATTTCAATTTTTTCACCTCGGTTCCAACGCGCTGGGGTGATGCCGACATGCTGGGGCATATCAATAACGTTATTTTCGTTCGTTATATTGAATCAGGGCGGTTAGATTATTTTGATAGAGTGCTTGGCCTCAAATTTAAGCAACCGCTAGGGCAGGGTATCCTGGTGGCAGACATGCAAGTGTCCTACTTAAGTCAGGCTCATCATCCGATAAATTTCGAAGTCGCGACGCGAGTCAGTCGTATCGGCAATACTAGTTTCGATGTGTCGGCTAATATTTATGATGAAAACGGCACCGCGGTAGTGGCATCAAAAGCGGTTTGTGTGTGGTTTGATTTTGCACTAGACCAGAAACAGTCGGTGCCGCTAGCTGCCAGAGAGGCCGTGTTTGATCTGGAAATAATCAAACCTGAGTAAGCAGGGATAAATTAGAGTGCTCTAGCAGAAATTTTGGTCATTGGTTGAGGGGCTAATCGGGTTAAACTTAACGACTTTGTAACTGATCAAGCGGGTTTTTTTATAGCAATTCGCTAGGATCGGTTTTAGTTATCGGATTGTGTGGTAGAATGTGCGCCGATAGAAATCCCGTTCAATATAAATTACTTTTTAAATCAATGGCTTGCGTTAGTTTAGCGTCTTTGATAAGTGAAGACAGAACGCTATTCCTTAGCTACATGCCGACGATAAGTGGGCAATTAACAGTATTTTATAACTTTTATATTTGAGAATAACCATGGCTGACCTTGATAAGTATCGAAATATTGGCATTTTTGCCCATGTCGATGCCGGTAAAACAACGACCACTGAGCGCATACTGAAACTCACCGGAAAAATTCACAAAATTGGTGAAGTGCACGATGGTGCAGCTACCACTGACTTCATGGATCAGGAACAAGAGCGTGGTATTACTATTCAATCAGCCGCCACTAGCTGTGAATGGAACGGACATCGTTTCAATATCATCGATACACCGGGGCACGTTGACTTCACGATCGAAGTGTATCGTTCATTGAAAGTGCTCGATGGCGGTGTTGGCGTATTCTGTGGTTCCGGTGGTGTAGAGCCGCAATCAGAGACAAACTGGCGTTATGCGAATGAGTCGCGTGTTTCGCGTATTATTTTCGTTAACAAATTAGATCGGCTTGGTGCTGATTATTACCGAGTTGTAAAGCAGGTTGAAGAAGTATTGGGTGCAAATCCAATGATTATGGTGCTGCCGATTGGTACTGAAGAGGATTTTACTGGTTGTGTCGACCTGTTGACCCGCAAAGCTTGGGTATGGGACGGTACTGGTGATCCAACTAACTATGTAATTCAAGAGCCACCAGCCGATATGGCTGATCTGGTTGAAGAGTATCGTGAAAAGCTTATTGAAATGGCCGTTGAACAAGACGATGACCTGCTTGAAAAGTACCTCGATGGCGAAGAGCCCTCAATGGAAGACATTAAGCGTTGTATTCGTAAGGGCACAATTGCACTGGACTTCTTCCCAACTTATTGTGGTTCAGCTTTTAAGAACAAGGGTATTCAGTTGGTGCTGAATGCAGTCGTTGATTATCTGCCAAACCCAACCGAAGTGCCCCCTCAGCCTGAAGTTGATCTTGAAGGTAATTCGACTGGTGAGTTTGCTATTGTTGACGTCGATCGTCCGCTTCGTGCCTTGGCCTTCAAAATTATGGATGACCGTTTTGGTGCGCTGACCTTTACTCGAATTTACTCAGGTAAGTTAGAAAAAGGATCAAGCGTATTAAATACCTTTACAGGTAAAACAGAGCGGATCGGTCGTATTGTAGAAATGCATGCGGATGATCGAATCGAGCTTGATTCTGCTCAAGCGGGTGATATTGTCGCCATCGTTGGTATGAAAAATGTTCAAACTGGCCATACGCTATGTGATCCTAAGTTTCCAGCAACTCTGGAGCCTATGGTATTCCCAGAGCCAGTTATCTCGATTTCAATCACACCTAAGGATCAAAGCGCATCTGAGAAAATGGGTGTTGCGCTGGGTAAGATGATTAAAGAAGATCCTTCTTTCCACGTCGAGACTGATGAAGAGAGTGGCGAAACAATTATAAAAGGCATGGGTGAATTACATCTGGATATCAAAGTAGATATCTTGCGTCGCACGCACATGGTTGATGTTACCGTCGGTAAGCCGCAGGTGGCCTACCGTGAGACTATCACACAGCGGATTGAAGACAGCTACACGCACAAGAAGCAAACCGGTGGTTCGGGTCAGTTCGGTAAGATCGATTACGTTATTGAGCCAGGCGAGCCAGGCAGTGGTTATGAGTTTGAATCTAAAGTTACCGGCGGTAATGTACCACGTGAATTCTGGACTGCAGTTGAGAAAGGCTTCGGTGTGTGTATGGTAGAAGGTGTATTGGCAGGCTTTCCGTTACTTGACGTTAAGATAACTTTAGTAGATGGTGCTTTCCATGCGGTCGATTCATCTGCTATTGCGTTTGAGACGGCGGCAAAAGGCGGTTATCGTCAATCGATTCCAAAAGCGAGTCCTCAGCTAATGGAGCCAATCATGAAGGTTGACGTTTTCGTACCTGAAGATCACGTAGGTGATGTGATTGGTGACTTGAACCGTCGTCGCGGCATGATTAAGGCGCAGGAGCCTGCAGCTAGTGGTGTTCGAGTTAAAGCAAATGTGCCTCTGTCAGAGATGTTTGGTTACATCGGTGACTTGCGTACGATGACCTCTGGTCGTGGTCAGTTTTCCATGGAATTTGAGCATTACCTACCATGTCCAAAGAATGTGTCCGAGCAAGTGATCAAAGAAGTAAAAGAACGTAAAGAAGCTAAAAAGTAGTCTCTGTTATCGAGCAATTTTTGCTCGATATTGAAAGGCCTCGAGTTATTCGGGGCCTTTTTTCATAAGGCGTAGATTAAAGTGTCAAATTAAGCCGTATTGCTATTGACAGAACCATACGCCATGTAGAGAATACGCACCTTGTTTGGAGGGGTTCCCGAGTGGCCAAAGGGGGCAGACTGTAAATCTGCTGGCTCAGCCTTCGGTGGTTCGAATCCACCTCCCTCCACCATTTATTAAGTTAAGGGTGACATTAGTTAATAAGTGATCAATAGTTTGTAGCGAGCGTTGATTATTCATTATGTCACTTCAAAGTAGTGAGAATCGTGCAAAAGCGTGCGACTGGGAAGACCGTTACAATTAGTTGGTCTAAACCAGAAAAGTAAAGCTTGCGGGTGTCGTATAATGGTATTACCTCAGCCTTCCAAGCTGATGACGCGGGTCCGATTCCCGCCACCCGCTCCAAACTTTATAAGGTTAGGTGAAGGTTAGAGTTGTTATTGAATTAGGCTCATGTAGCTCAGTCGGTAGAGCACTTCCTTGGTAAGGAAGAGGTCACCGGTTCGATTCCGGTCATGAGCTCCAGTATTTAATATTAAATGTCGAGCTTTAGTTTTAAGCCTAGATCCTTAACTGGACTAGGGGCTAGTTTTAGCCTAATTGTAATTAGATAGGTAGACGGAGAGAACTGTTATGTCAAAAGCAAAATTTGAAAGAAACAAGCCCCACGTCAACGTGGGAACCATTGGTCACGTCGACCATGGCAAGACCACGCTAACTGCAGCGCTGACCAAAGTAATGGCAGAGCTACAAGGTGGTGA
>JBLILW010000080.1:0-9952 GCA_047638435.1 Urechidicola sp. | reverse complement strand
ATCAAATCAACTGAGAAACTGCTCGGCTTCATATAACACATTCATACCCGCTGGTTTTTTGCAGGCGTTTTCACTGATAAAACGTCGCCATTGCTTCGAATTGGGCTCGCCGTGGAACAGGCTAATGATATGCCGCACCATTCGAGTCAGAGGCTGTCCGTTTTCTAGCTGGGCTTCAATATAAGGATAGTAAGATTGAAGCACCTCAAATCTCGATATAAATCGCTCGTTGGCTGCACCGAAAATCTGGGCGTCCACCTGATGGAGTAAATAGGGGTTTTGATAAGGCTCGCGACCTAGCATGACGCCGTCGACCAACTCTAGGTGCTGCTGTGCAGAATCAAGGTCTTTGATGCCTCCGTTGATAATAATCTCTGTGTCTGGAAAGTCTTGTTTCAAACGATAAACCCATTGATAGCGAAGGGGCGGTACGTCTCTATTTTGCTTTGGACTTAAGCCCTGCAGCCAAGCGTTTCGTGCGTGTACGATCAATGCATCGACGCCAGCCTCTATCTGAATTCGAGCAAATTCACGAAACACGTCGTATTCGTCCTGTTGATCGATACCGGTGCGGTGCTTTACTGTCACTGGTAAATCACCAGCGCTACGCAACGCGCTGACACATTCGGCAACAACACCTGGGTCAGCCATTAAACAGGCACCAAAGCTACCCGATTGAACTCGATCACTTGGGCAACCACAGTTCAAGTTGATTTCGTCAAAACCATAGTCGGTACAAATTTTAGCGGCTTGGTAAAGCTGCTCTGGGTCAGATCCACCGAGCTGTACGGCTAACGGGTGCTCTTGAGGGCTAAACCCTAGCAGGTAGTCCTGATCACCATACAAGATAGCAGCGGCGGTCACCATTTCGGTATATTGCAAACTATGCTTCGACAATAACCGCAAAAAATATCGGCTATGCCGATCGGAATAAGCCATCATCGGTGCGATTGAAAAGCGTCGATTAACCACTGACTTGGACTTGTGGTCGCTACCAGGTTTAACGATATATGCGGTATCAGGCAATTCGTTTGACCTCTTGTACATTCGGTAATTGGGATAATTTTTCGATAATGCTCACCAGGTCATCGACACTCTGAATCTCGATAATGAGTTTGGTATAAACCATTTGTTCAGCCTTGTTGGTCTTTGAGTTGATGTCCAATAAATTAATTTTAAGATTGGCAAGAATACTACTGATGTCCTGCATCAAATTAGTTCGACTAAATGCGGTTAGAGAAATCTCTACTGGATAAACCGCGTTCGAGTCCTGCCCCCATTCAACTTCTATCAAACGTTGACGTTTGTCCTCTGGCAAAGCCAGCATATTAGGACAATTGTGTTTGTGTACTGTAATGCCCGAACCCATGGTAATAAAACCAATGATCAAATCGCCTGGAACGGGTTTGCAGCATTGACCAAATTGGGTCATCAGGTTACCGACACCGTGAATACTCACCTCATCCTTCGATGTGGGTGATTTCATTTCCGTTTTTTTGATCTTCTTAAAGGGGTCTTCGTTTTCGGGTTCACTTTGGAAAAAACCGATAATCTGGGTTGAGGCGATTAACCCTCGACCAATATCAGCATAAAACTGATCGACTTCTTTGCGTTTAAAATGTGCGACGACCTTTTTTAAATCGGCGTGATGAATCGAATACTTACTCAGTACTCGATCATAAATACCTTTACCATCGAGTAAATTTTGTTCGAAATCCTGGTGATTAAACCAGTTTCTCACCTTCGAACGCGTACCTGCAGACTTGATGAAGCCAAGGTTCTTGTTCATCCAGTCTCGACTTGGCCGGCTTTCTTTGGTCGTTAAAATTTCTACCTCATCACCAGTGTGCAACTCAGTCGTCAGGTTGGCAATGCGGCCATTTACCTTGGCACCCCGGCAACGATGCCCTACTTCGGAATGAACTGCATAAGCGAAATCGAGTGGCGTGCCGCCCTGCGGAATTTCGATGATGTTGCCCTGCGGCGTAAAGACATAGACTCGCTCATTGGCTAGTTCGGTTGATATATTAGAAACAATATCCGACACTTCTTCACTAGGTCCATCGAGCATGTCGCGCATCGCAGAAATACTGTTTTCCATTTTAGTGTCAAGGTTGACACCTTCTTTGTAACGCCAGTGAGAGGCAACGCCAAACTCAGATTTTTCGTGCATTTCGACGGTGCGTATCTGAACCTCGATAACCTGTCCATTATCGGCCACGACAGCGGTATGCAGAGATTGATAGCCATTTTCTTTTGGGTTAGCGATGTAATCATCGAACTCCTTCGGAACGTGTTGCCATGTGGTATGCACGACGCCAAGTACGGCATAACAATCGGCGAGTGAGTTGACCAGAACTCGGACCGCGCGGACGTCAAATAACTCGTGAAACTCAAGGTTCTTGCGCTGCATTTTGCGCCAGATACTGACTATATGTTTGACTCTACCACTAACGCTCGCTTGGATATCCTGTTGCTTTAATAGACTATCCAGTTCACCTGAAAACTGATTGATATAAGACTCACGTTCGCTACGCTTTTGTTCCAACAATTTGGCAATTTTTTTATAGGCAATCGGTTCAATTGCCCTAAATGCCAGATCTTCCATCTCCCATTTGATTAAACCCATACCGAGCCGATTGGCCAATGGTGCGAATATATCGATGGTTTCCTGTGCGATCATTCGTCGCTCTTCATAGTCCCGATGTTTTAGCAGCGTTAAACGATCCACCCGATAGCAGAGTTTGATCACCATGACTCGAACATCGCTGATAATTGCCATCAACAAACGACGTAATTTTTCGGCCTGTTCGGGTGTCTTTTGTTTAGTTTGGCTTGAACTCCGCAAGTTATTAAGCTGACTCACACCGTCGGTTAATAAAGCAACAGTCTTACCAAATGTCGCCTCAACAAAACCCTCTTCAAACGGCGGCATTTGAGGGTCACTTAACAAAGTGGCGATGACGACTTTTTTATCGCAGTCCATCTCAAGAACTCGCATCACTACATCGATACTGTTGGGTTCACTTTTGTTTTTTCGATCGATGTTAATTGCATATTCAAATGCCCGAGCAATATCATCGTCCCAGGCAATTTTCTTGCTGATCTGGTTGATTAGATTTTGCTTATTATCGTCATGCGTCATCAACTCAAAATCGAAGTCTGGATCTGTAGAGTCGACAGAGTTGGTTATATTGGGCGTTAGAGAGTTTGGCATCATTGGTATAGAGATTACTGTTATCGTTTGTTATCTTTATTTATGACAGTCAATTAAGATCATCGCTAAGGGTCGTCGCTTATGACCGAAGCGTTTTCATCGGTGATACATGATAGACCTTGCGGCTCACTAAGGTACCAACGGTGGTCAACACCAGAGTGGCTGAAAGTATGCCATAAAGCCAGATGCTCGATGAGAAATGATACTCAATATCAAAAAATTGCACACTAATAACCCAGCCCGCAATACTGGCAAAGAGTGCAGCAAAAAAGCCAATTAAAACACCCATCAACGTAAACTCAAAAATATGGACAGTATAGAGCTGAGTAATATTGGCTGACAATGCACGCAAAAGAGAGGATTCCTGTTCACGCTCACGTCGTCCGGTTTGAATAGCCGCCATCAACACGATAAATGCCGACGCCATTGCGAACAAAAAGAAAAACTCTAAAGCACTGGTAGCACGACTGACGATAGCTCGAATTCGTGACATCAATTCAGTGATATCGAGAAGAGTTACCGATGGAAATGTTTGGATAAGCTGCTTCAGATCGCCTTTTTTGTCATCCGAAATCAATGCACCCAACAACCAGGTTTGCGGTTGATCTTCGAGTAATTGACGATTAGACATGAGGTAAAAATTTGGTTTGAAATTTTCCCAAAGTACGCTTCTGATACTGGTAATGGGCGCTTCGACAACTTCACCAGCTACGTCGAAGGCCAAAATATCACCTAGCTTTAAACCCAAAGTGTCTGCCAAACCTGACTCTATCGACCATTCTGGCGTATCGCCATCAACTTCGATCCACTGTCCTGATATAATTTCATTATCATCGGGCAACTTATCGGCATAACTTGCATTGAAGGTGCGCTGTATTAAGTGTGACCCACGCGGGTCAATGAACTCGAGATCCTGCGCTGAGACCTCATTGATGTGCGTTAGGCGAGCACGCACTAAAGGATAGGCATCTGAGGATTCGATTTTTCTTTCTTGTAGAAATTGCTGAATAGCAGGTACTTCGTCGGTTCTTAAATTAATTAGAAAATAATTGGGGATTTCGTCGGGTAATTGTGTTTCCCATGAATTCAGCACCTCATCCTTAACTACTCCAATTAATAATATTGACAATAAAGCCAGGCTAAACCCAGACATTACGGCCAAAGCACCACGAGTTTTTGTTTTTAGTCGGCTTAATAAATATTGACGCAACCAAAATTGTCTTCTGCTAGTAAACAACAGGGTATTGATCATTAAATAGAAGATTGCGGGCAATATCAGAGCGACAGCCAAAATCATCGCCAGGGTCACAATCGCCAACTTGGAGCTTTGAACCAGAACGATCAAAACCAGAAAAACACTAAAAATGGCCGAAGCGGCAATGATTAGATTACGACGGATCGATTGGTTTGTTTCACTGGGTCGAAATACCTGCATTGGTGGCGTTGCAGTTGCATTAAACAAAAATGGCAAACTAAAACCTAACAGGCTAATAAAGCCAACAATTGCGGCATTAATATAGGGCATTGCGGTGGTAATCACCGGTAACTCTTTGCCAAACCAGCCGTCCAGCAACCATTGCAACGGATATTGCGATAACCAGCCAATCGCAATACCAAGTAGTGTCGCTATTATCCAAACCCTGCCTAATTGTTCGGCATAGAAACGCATTAAGCGTGCCTGCGATATACCGAATGCTCTGAGCATAGCCACTTTGGGCGCTTCCTGATTGGCGGTATGCCGAGCGGTAATGGCAATTGCAACCATTGCTATGACTAAAGTGAGTACGATCGATAGTGCAAAAAACTGGCGCGTTCGATCGAGAGCTTGACGCATTTCGGGTCGTGCATTTTCTAAGTCTTGTAGCTTTTCGGCTGCCTTTAAATTGGGTTTAAGCCACTCAACAAACTGGTTTAATTGTTCGGGTTGGCCCGCAAATAACAATCGGTAGGAAGCACGACTGCCAGGAACGATCAAGCCCGTAGAGGCCAGATCATCGATGTTCATCAAGATTCGGGGTGACAGGTTAAACATACTGCCACCACCTCTATCGGGTTCGAAGGTTAATATCCAATCACTTTTAAATTCGGCACTGCCAAGGACGACTGGACTAGGTATAAGTTGTGATAATTTCGGATCGACCCAAATTTTGCCTGCCTTTGGGCCATAATCAACCTTAAGTTTTTCGCCAACAGTGTCTTTCGAGATTTCTAAATGTCCACGCAATGGGTAGGCACCATCCACTGCTTTAATGGCAACCAATTGAGGACTATCGTCTATAAAA
The DNA here is from genome assembly GCA_047638435.1 of Urechidicola sp. Classification (GTDB taxonomy): domain Bacteria; phylum Pseudomonadota; class Gammaproteobacteria. Next base: position 4,453 of record JBLILW010000080.1, on the reverse strand, counting down.
ATGGCGGTTCTAAAGCTAACGATATTGGAGACTTTTAAACCAATTTTTTCTGCTTCTTGTTGGTATTCTGTACTAATCGGCTCGCCTGACACGACAACTAAATCCGCAGCCAGCAACTCACTCGCCTGACGGTCTAGTAACAAGCTAATACGCTGAGTAAGCAATTGACTGGAAGTCACGATGCTGACCGTAATGACTGTCGCTACCAGCATTAACCAGTAGGATTGAATTCCTGACGACTTGATTTTTAACATGAGACTAACTTTGGCCTGAATCGATCAACCGGCCTGAATCGATCAAAATTTGCCGGTCACCCCTTTCTGCCAGATCAGTTTCGTGTGTAACGAGTACTAATGTTGTCCCTGATTCGTCGCGCAGGCGAAACATCAAGTCGGCTATTTGGTGCCCTGTTTTAGCGTCGAGATTACCTGTCGGCTCATCAGCAAATAGAATTGTGGGCTGCACTGCAAATGCGCGTGCGATTGAAACACGTTGTTGCTCACCACCGGATAGATGGTCAATCAAGGTATTTTTCTTAAGTTCAAGACCCACTTGCTGCAAACTTTCATGGGCACGATCATAAGCGTCACGCTCTCCTCTTAATTCTAATGGTAGCATGACGTTTTGTAGTGCGGTTGCACCTTGTACCAACTGGAAGGATTGAAATACAAAACCAACTTTACCCGACCGAATTGATGATCGTTGTTCTTCATTTTTGTCACCAAGATCATTCCCAAGCAATTCGATGTCACCTGAACTTATTTGATCGAGCCCTGCCATAAGACCCAGCAAAGTTGTTTTGCCTGAACCAGAGGCACCTTTTATGACAAGGGCTTCCTGGTACTTCACCTTCAGCGAAACATCTTGCACAATATCGAGCATACCGTCAGGTGTTCTGACGGTTTTAGTAACATTGTGGAGAGAAATGCAAAATTTATCCTTGTTCATCAATTCAGTCATCAGTTTGGTTTTTTTATTCCTGTTTCAGACTTCTGTTTTCGCCCAAAATTCCGTTACTAAAATTCTTATTTTAGGTGATAGTTTAAGTGCCGCACATAATATAGCTATTGAAGAAAGCTGGCCTGCATTATTCAGTAATAATATAGGGGTAAGATTTCCACAAACAAGGGTAATCAATGCCAGTATTAGTGGCGAAACAACTTTTGGTGGCGTTAGTCGACTGGCGAGTCTATTGGTTAAGCACAATCCTTCACATTTTATCGTTGAGCTAGGTGGTAATGATGGGCTTCAAGGCTTGAACTTCGAGCAAACAACGGCAAACTTGAATCGAATGTTGTCGATGGCTAATGAGCAAAATATTGCAACAATGATGATTGGTGTCCGTATGCCGCCCAATCTAGGAGTTGCTTACAATCAGCGTTTTCAGGCAGTGTATGAAACAGTAGCCAGTCAGAATGACACCTATTATCTACCCAAATTCCTAAGCGGTGTTGCTGTCAGCGACCCTGCTCTAATGCAAAGCGATGGTATTCATCCAACCGCTCTCGCCCAGCCAATTCTCGCGCAAAAAGTCTTCGATGCTTTAATTGACATGGTGTCGGCTCAGTAGCCACTTCTTAATGATGTTCCAATAGGGCTTCGAGTTCATATAAATTGGTGATCTGGTATTTTGGTAGTGGCAGAGACTGTGGCCACTGCCGATCTTCTCGGTTAATCCAAGCAGCACGAAGACCCGCCACTTGCGGTCCGATAACATCGTATTCAGGATGATCACCGACATACAGTATTTGCTCTGTCGGCACGTCAAAACGATCGGCAAGACTTTGATATATACGTTTATCAGGCTTAGCGATCTGTAAATCTATCGCACTCACGGTATGTTCTATCAAATGTCCCAGTCCCACTTTTTCGACACTAGCGTTACCATTGGTAATCGCACCTAGCCGATACTTTGAGCTCAACCGCTCTAGTGCTGGAAATACATCGTCATAGAAACTCACCTGTTGACGCGCGTGATAGAAAACATCGAAACCCTTGTCGGCAACTTCATTCACATCATATTGATTGTCGGTCGCTAGCTTTTTTAAAAATTCATACCGCATCATCGACAAATCAACCGAATACTGTTTATCTCGAGCTGTGAACAGTTTACGTAAATCGACCAATTGTTCAGGGTTGTGATTAGCAGTAATGCGGGGATAATGCTCATCCAACCAGGCATACAGAGTTTCTTCAGCGTGTTGAATAACTGGCATACATGGCCAGAGTGTATCGTCGAGGTCGAAGGCTAAAATGGTTACTTTATTTAGCAAAATAAATCCTATTATTTATGTAGATGATAGTGGTGGTGACGTTATGATCATTAATCAATAGATTCTAGTGTAGTTATTGCCATACTCCAAGGATGCTTTTGATCACAGATGAATCAATTCTAGTTGATTAATCTCTAATATCATGGATAGCGGTCTGTTTAACGCTTTAACTCAACTGCGATGTTCATTACTATTACTCTTAATTAATATTTGGCTCATTACAGATGCAACAAACGGTTAGGCATAAAACTACGGCAGTCAAAATTGGGCATATTCAATTGGGCAATGGCGGTCCGATTATTGTCCAGTCGATGACTAATACTGACACTGCGAATGTCGATACAACGGTTGAACAAATAAAACTGCTTGCCGACAGCGGCTCTGAGATGGTGCGTGTTACCGTTAATAATGACGCGTCTGCTGCCGCAATTCCACATATTGTCGACCGTTTGATGAGTGATGGTTATGAAGTACCTGTCATCGGTGATTTTCATTACAACGGTCATAAACTGCTTAAGAAGCATGATGACTGTGCAAAGTTCTTGGCCAAGTATCGAATCAATCCAGGCAATGTTGGCCATGGAAAAAGGCGCGATACGCAATTTACTGACATGATCGAAGTGGCTTGTAAATACGACAAGCCCGTTCGCATTGGTGTTAATTGGGGTAGTCTCGATCAACAATTATTGGCTGGCTTACTTACCCGAAATGCCAACCTTGCCGATCCTTTGGCATTGACGCAGATCAACCGACAAGCAGTGATTGAGTCTGCACTCAATAGCGCAAAGATGGCGACCGATATTGGTATGGCTGAAGACAAAATTGTTATTAGCTGCAAAATGAGCCATGTTCAAGATTTGGTATCGGTTTATCAATCTTTGGCGCAACAGTCGAATTATGCACTTCACCTAGGACTTACCGAAGCAGGAATGGGAGATCAGGGTATTATTGCCTCGACTGCTGCACTAGCTATTTTATTGAATCAAGGCATTGGCGACACAATTAGAGTCTCCCTAACACCTGAGCCAGGCGCGTCGCGTGATCGTGAAGTTAAAGTGGCACAAAAAATTCTACAGTCGCTTGACTTACGAGCCTTTACACCCACAGTTGTCGCCTGCCCTGGTTGTGGTCGAACAACGAGCGAGTACTTTCAGGTATTAGCAAAGAAAATCCAGCAGCAACTGGATACTTCTATGCCCGAGTGGAAACATCGATATCCTGGGGTAGAATCGATGAATGTTGCCGTTATGGGCTGTGTGGTAAATGGTCCTGGTGAAAGCAAGCACGCTAATATTGGGATTAGTTTACCTGGGACCGGCGAACAACCCGTCGCACCTGTTTATGAAGATGGTGAGAAAACAGTAACCTTAAAGGGTGACAACATTGCGAATGAATTTATGACTATGGTGAATGACTATGTCGTCAGCCATTATTCGCCTTAAGTTAATAGTGAGAACAGAACCTTATTTTAGATAGCCTCTGTTGAGGTAAAAAAATGGCCTAACAACTCAGGTTTATTACGTAAACCATTATAGGCTTTAAATTATCCCTTTATAAAAAAGCTCAACATACAGTCAATAACCATATGCTGGGCGCCTCTTATTGCTTATGCGATCTCAATCAATTTGTTAGATTTTAAATAACTTTTCGAAATTAGCGACATGTAATGCCTTTTTAACGTCACCCGAAGCATTCGAAATTGTAATGTCAGACAATACACCGCCTGCGTGTTCACGCAGTAACAACAACATGCCGAGGGCAGAGCTATCAAGGTAATCTGCCTTTGAAAAATCTACTATATACTCAGCACCAGAACCGCCAGTGTCTAAGTAGGCGCTTCTAAAAGCATCATAGAGCTGAAAATCAAATTTACCTGCAATAGAAATGGTTACTGTTTTGCCATCATTAGAAATTTTTGTATCAACCGTCATTTTAAGCCTCTATAGATATTTTGTGTATCTATTACCACTGATGTCTCATTAGCTTTCAAAGCAAACTAATCTGGCCCCAAGTTGCCAGTTTACATGAAAGTAGTGAGGCTTGGTCGAAAAAGTATTGCCATTTCTCTGCCATCTATTTCTCTAGACTTCAGATTTCAGATTTCAAGCGAATTTATTTGTTACTGGAATACGTTTGAATTTTTACGGGTTTAGAGCTGATGGCTTTGATTTATGTCAAAC
>JBLILW010000079.1:0-9972 GCA_047638435.1 Urechidicola sp. | reverse complement strand
TTACTGTCAAAATAGTGGCTTTTTGGTTATCCACAAAATCTGTGGGTAACTTTGTGTATAACCATGGGTAAACTGTCTACAGGCCTTATAAACATTGGGTTTTTGTTAGATCAGTCACTTTTTGATCAATTATTTTAAATATATATAAATCAATAGCTTAGGGATAAATTAAAATAAATTTTGTTTTTCAATGAAATCCTATTGACAAAAAAGAGCGCTTATTTCGGGCTGTGTATAATTTCTATGTTCGAGTCAAAAAGGAGTTGATTTTTATTTATTTTTGGATTCAGGAATAAAGTTTGAAGGTTGTTTAAGTATTGAAGCCCCTTTGCTGTGGGATAAATACGCTTGGTGTTATATTCCAAAAGTCCCAGTTTTTTAGCCTTATTCAATATTGGGAGGATTAAATTTAGTGATAGACCTGTATTGTCAGCAAATAGCTTCGATTCAAAACCATCGGTCAGTCGTAACGTATTAAGCATGAATTCGAATATCAAATCCGCCTCGCTTAGATTGGTTTCACTTAAAATAGCCTGGTTGCCCTGTGTTTTAAGGTAAGCATTCGGTTGGCGTTGCCTGATGCGTCGAATCACGCGGTCTTCTCCAGCTAGGGTGATCTTACCGTGCGCGCCCGCGCCAATGCCGAGATAATCACCAAATTGCCAATAATTCAGGTTGTGTTGACAGACTCTGTTATCACGACTATAGGCCGATATTTCGTACTGAACGTAACCATGTTCGGCCAGTAAAGCCTGGCAGCTGTCTTGCTGATCCCAGGCGAGGTCATCGTCGGGCATCTGCTCTGGTGGCTTGTGCTGAAATAGCGTGTTGGGTTCGATAGTGAGCTGATAATGAGATATGTGCTCGACTTTAAGCGAAATGGCAGTTCGTAAGTCGGCCTGTGCCTGCTCTAACGTTTGATTCGGCAAGCCATACATTAAATCTAGATTAATGTTGTTAAAGCCTGCATTGCGGGCCGCTTCGAATGCCTGGTGTGCCAGTTCAGAGTCATGGATGCGACCGAGTAACTGTAAATGGTGATCATTGAAACTTTGAACACCTATAGACAATCGATTAACCCCCGACTCTCGATAGGCGCGAAAGTTATCCTGATCCGCACTGCCAGGGTTCGATTCCATCGTTATCTCTATATTGGGTGCAAAATTGAGCAAAGCGCGAAGTCCAGAGAATAAACGTTCGATAGCATCACCCGAAAACAGTGATGGTGTGCCACCGCCGATGAAGATGGTTTCAATTGTTCTACCCCAAACTAAGGGTAAATCTTGGGCTAAGTCATTGAGGAGTGCATCGACATATTCATTTTCTGGGAGCACATCTGTTTCATGCGAATTGAAATCGCAATAGGGACATTTTTTTTCGCACCAGGGCAGGTGAATGTATAAGCCCAGTGGTGGGTTGCTGGTAAATACCATGATAATTTACTCGCCTTGAAGTCGATTAACGAGTTGACGCAAAGCTTGACCTCGATGACTCAAGTTATTTTTTTCTTCAGCGCTTAACTCGGCACTGGTGCAACTTTTTTCAGGCAGGAAAAAATGTGGATCATAGCCAAAACCACCGCTGCCCTGTGGTTCGAGTTGAATCAAACCCTCCCAACTACCTTCGCAAATAATGGGGGAAGGATCTGTAGCGTGGCGCATGTAAACGATCACTGCTCGGTATCTCGCCGTTCGTTCGGCCATAGAAACACCGCGGAGTTTTTCGACCAGTAACGCATTGTTTTTCTGGTCGGTCGCATCATCGCCAGAAAAGCGTGCGCTATAGACGCCGGGCGCACCATCGAGTACATCGATCTCAATGCCTGAATCATCCGCCAGTGCCGCAAAGCCTGTGTGCTGAGCTGCATTGCGAGCTTTTATGATGGCGTTTTCGACGAAGGTTGTGCCCGTCTCGAGTACTTCGGGCACGCCAAGTTCCGCCTGCGAGTAAATTTGATAGTTCAGACTTTGGAGTAAATCGCTCAGCTCATTCAGTTTGCCCCGATTGCCCGAAGCGAGCACCAGTTTTTTTATGTTCATTCGTGAGAGTTAAGCCTGAGTCTGAAGTTCGAAAATTTCGTTAATGCCTTTGCGCGCCAGTTTTAGCATAGAGGTTAATTCTTCATCGCTAAATGAAGCCCCTTCGGCTGTGCCTTGAACTTCGATGAATCCGCCTTGATTATTCATTACCACGTTCATATCGGTTTCTGCCTTACTGTCTTCTGCATAGTCGAGATCGAGTACTGCTACACCGTTATAGATACCAACTGAAATAGCCGCAATCTGGCATTCGATTGGGTTTTTCTTCAAGGTACCATTATCCAATAAGGTTTGAATCGCATCGGATAGGGCAATCCAGGCACCTGAAATAGAGGCGGTACGAGTACCGCCGTCGGCCTGAATAACATCACAATCGATGGTAATGGTTCTTTCTCCAAGTTTTTTGGTATCGATGGCTGCTCGTAAGGCGCGGCCAATTAAACGCTGAATTTCCATCGTGCGGCCGCCTTGTTTGCCATTGCTGGCTTCGCGACGCATGCGGCTGCCTGTCGAGCGTGGCAGCATGCCGTATTCGCAAGTCACCCAGCCGGTACCTTTGCCGCGCAAAAAGCCAGGCACAGAGTTCTCGACGCTGGCATTACATAACACCTTGGTGTCACCCGCTTCGATCAGCACTGATCCTTCGGCGTGCTTGGTGTAATTGCGGGTGATCTTGATTTGACGTAGTTCGTCCACTGCTCGGGCACTGGGTCTCATTGAGAGTTCTCCAAAAATATCATGTATAAAAATAAAGAGAATTATACGCATCTAAAAAGCAGACGCGAGCTTATGCAGGGCGAAAAAAATCGGGTATTATTCTACGCTAACTTATAATTACGAGACAACACAGTGTTAAAAAGTATGACAGCCTTTGCCCGAGTACAGGAAACCTGCGATAGCGGATCGTTAACCTGGGAAATTCGTTCGGTTAATCATCGGTATTTAGAGCCAGGCATAAAATTGCCAGAAGACTTTAAACTGCTAGAAACCGATATCCGAAAGCTCATCGCCAAATACCTCGAACGTGGCAAAATCGATATTGGGTTACGTTACAAACTGGACGAATCGAGCACGGATGATATCCATTTGAATGACGATTTAGTGCGTCGCTTGCGTGTGGTTGAGCAGACGGTTCTCGATATTGTACATGAAGGGCAGACATTGTCGGTCTCCGAAATTCTGAGTTGGCCTGGCGTTATTACTGATCAACAAAAAGACTTGTCGCCACTAATTAGTATCGCGCTCAGTAGTTTGGAAAAAGCGCTTAAGCAACTGATTGAAACACGTGAAACCGAAGGCAAAGCACTGGGCGAAATGATCACCACTCGCTGTGATCAAATTAGTGAAATCGTCAAGCAATTACGCATACACCGTCCCGCAATGGTCACAGCCATGCATGAAAAGTGGAAAACGAACCTGAACGACAAGTTGCAACAATGGGCCGAATCAGCCAACGAAAGCCGACTAGAGCAAGAGCTTGCTATCCTGGCTCAAAAACTTGATGTGGACGAAGAACTTGACCGACTCGATACGCACATTGTCGAAGTCACAAACGTGCTAAAACGCAAAGAAGCCGTTGGCAGACGACTCGACTTTTTAATGCAGGAACTCAATCGCGAGGCGAACACTTTGTCGTCTAAATCACAGGATAGTGTCAGCACCCAATGGTCGGTCGATTTGAAAGTGTTAATCGAGCAGATGCGAGAGCAAGTTCAGAATATCGAGTAATGAACATCACAACATGAATATAGGCAAGCAAATGCAGGCGCTTTATAGTCGTTTTAGTGATGTCGACGAAGTGACGATAGAGCTGCATAAAGAACTACTGGCGATCAATATTCACAATCGTGCCGCCGAAGCAACAATATTCTTGCAGGGCGCACAACTGAGCCAATATAAGGTACACAAAGAGGGGGGGCTTATCTGGCTCAGCCCTGACTGCGAATACAAGGTTGGCTCACCATTACGGGGTGGCATTCCAATTTGTTGGCCGTGGTTTGGTGCGCTGGATAAAAACCCAGCGTCTATCCAGCAGCAAGTCCCTCCAAGTCTTGAGCAGTCTCATGGTTTCGTGCGCACGCTGGAATGGGAGGTCGATTTTATAAAGGCGATTAGTCTGGATGAAACTGAAGTGCAAATGAGTCTAACCCTTAATGCTACCGACCATTGGCTGCTTGCCTGCAAGCTGGTGTTGAAATTTAATATCGGTGCTCGGCTTACCCTACGTTTTGAAGTTCAGAATAATGATAGTAAACCGGTTGTTTTCACGAGTGCTTTGCATAGTTACTTTGCCATAGGGGATATAACACAAACTAAGATTAGTGGGCTAGAAAATAAGCTCTTTATCGATGCTCTGAATGACTGGGAAGTTTTCACGCAGCAAGGTGATATTACGATCAATCGCGAGATAGATCGTATTTATGAGACAAATGGTGAAGACGTCCAAATTATTGATAACCAATGGCAACGGCAAATTTCAATCGCCAGTAAAAGTAGCAACAACGCGGTCGTTTGGAACCCCTGGGTAGAGAAATCAAAACAGTTGTCTCAATTTGGCGATTCGGATTTCAAACAAATGCTTTGTGTCGAGTCTGCTAATACTGGTAGTGACTGTGTGACGTTACAACCAGACGAGCGGCATATCCAAGTGTTGGATGTGATGAGTCAGGCGCTGCCGTTAGAATAGATATGATTCAACTAGTTGACCATTTGAGTTAGCTGATTGGTGCGGTGAAGTAATCTTGGATATGGCCTGATACCATGCGTGAGGTAACGCCGATTGGATAGCAACGATGAAAAGGTATGGGTTTCGGGGCTTCTATTGGGATACTGGTCGGTTGCCCCTTAAGCGCGAGCGCTAACTCCTTGCCCATGCTGGTTGCGGTGGTAATGCCTCGCCCGTTATAGCCAAGGCCTGCAAATGCATTAGTGCCTAGCTTTGTTAGCAGTGGTCGCATAGGAGTAGTGATGGCGACATAGCCAGCCCAGTCATATTCCCAGTCTACCGAGGCAAGTGAAGGGAATAGCTTTATCGCATGTTTTTTTAGATGCTGAGTATCTAGAAAACCAACTAGCTCTCCACTGGCGCTTGAGCCGATATTTCCAAATAAGCTGCCACGTGACCCAAATACCAGTCGATTCGATTCATCGATTCGATAATAAGCGGGGATACCGGCGTATTCTGCGGCGGGTTGTCTGTTGGGTAGAATTTTGTTTGCTATTTCATCTGGCAGTGGCTTTGTTGCCGCGATCATACTGGTGACTGGCACGATAGTTTGTGCTAGGCCGGGCCAGAGTTTGTCGGTATAGCCATTGGTGCCAATAACGAGGCGGTTGCATTTGATCGTGCCTTTATCGGTTTTAACTAACCATGCTTTCCCCTCGGCCTTTTCATCTGCTGCAACCGAAACTGCCTGAGTGTTTCCGAATATTTGAACACCTTGTTGAAGACAGGCTCTGGCGAGGCCCCGGGCGTACGAAAGTGGTTGAATACTGCCACCACGATGGTCGAATAGGCAGGCGTCATAGGCATTGGTGCCAATCATATCGGCGGTTGCTTCAGAATCTAATAATTCCACATCAGCGCCATAATTTTGGTGAAAGTCGACCCAGTTTTTTAAGTATTGGTAACCTTTTTTACCACGAGTGGCAATCAAATTGCCGTTTTTAATCGAATGGCAGTCAATCTTAAATTGCTCAATTAAGCCAAACACAAGCTTTGCCGATTGGTCTTGCATTTGAATGAATGGATCAAACTGTTGCCCAGGATATAATTTTTTAAGCTGTTTAAGTGGTGCTTTCCAATGTGGAATAATCTGCCCACCATTACGTCCAGAACATCCCCAACCAGGTTGAGCCTGATCTATAACGACGATATCTTTAATAGGGCTGGATTTAGTGGACTTAACAGTAATGCTGTCGTCATTGTTATCGTCACCACTAACCGCACCAATGGCATGCAGCGCGGTTGATAAACCAGTGTATCCTGCACCGATGATGAGCAGGTCGGTATCAATATCATTCTGCTGACAGTCAAGCGCTTCGAGTGGCTCGGCCGTGGCTTTCCATAGGCTATCGGGTAATTCGAAAGAGGGCTTAATGGTTGTATTGGTCATGGTTATTACTCGACATTGTCAGCGCAAATTATCAATCCATGATAACCCGAAACAAAGCAGTATATTTTGATGATTTCTACTGTCAATCAGTTAGATCTTAAATCGATCCTAGGTTAAAATTGAGTCAATAGATTGTATTGAAGGCGTCCGGTTGGCCCATTTTATATGTACAATTGACCTCTAATTTAAATGACCGTTTGCACCTAATGCCAATCCAATTCAAGTAATGTTCAATAGACTCAATCTGCAGCAATTTAGTGCTAGCCTAATCTTGGTGTTGGCTTTAGTGTCGTTGCTGATCTGGAGCTGGTCTTTGCAACTAATTGTCGATAATGGCAATCAGGCTCTGATGCTGAAAACGAAACAATTAAGAGAGTCACAAATCAGCTACTTGCAAAAAAAACAACTGTTATGGCTACAATCGCAATATTCTCTTATTAGCACCATTATCAAAACAGAAAGCCTCAGAACAGAAAAGATCAGAGCAGAGAACCAATCTAAGTACTTACAGTCCTTCGTGTGGGATTATTATCAGCGAAACCCCGATATCTGGTCAGTTGCCCTGCTCGAACCAGATTTGTTAGAAGAACTGACATCAAAAACGTTTAAACCAGGCTGTCTCAAGCCTGACAATGATAGTTTAAAAGCGTTGTCAGATTCTTTTGTACCATTGACTTCCAGTTGTCTTGTTGATGGTAAAGCCTTGCTCGAAATGGCTGGGCCTGTCGCAGGAAGTGACGCGGTCCTGATCGTCAGTATGGATTACTTTAGTTTTATGACTGAATTGGTAGGGTTGACTCAAGATAAAATAAGATTGAATACAACTACGGATAACCGGCTTGAATTTACAGAACTAGCCAATGGTGTCGCGCCCAAAAATGTATTCAAGATAACTATCGCGAACCATAACCAAACGTTAGCGTTGGTTCGTTTGTCATGGCAGCCAATTGATTATTTCGACTTATGGTTGCAGCAATTTTTGCCAGTACTTATTTTATTGCTGCTGTTAGCGGGTGTGGCGTATGCCTTGATTAATCGTGGATTAATTCGTCCCGTGCTTGATCTTGCTGAACGCATGTACCAAGTATCTGCCAGTCAATACGGTGGAGTTGATCGAAAGCGAGACACGGTGAAGCCAGGTCTATTGGTGCTATACCGCTACTTTAGTGCTTTGCAAAACATGGTAAAACATGATGCGCTGACCGGCCTCAACAATCGTATCATCTTCGAAGATAGGCTGGCTCAGGCACTGACTGAAAGCAAACGATCGGGTAGAAAATATTCTTTGATATTGATGAATATCACCAACCTTGATGATATTAGCGATCAGCTAGGACAGTATATTGCTGATGGATTAGTCAAACAGTTTGGTCTTCGGTTGCTGTCAGCTTTGCGTGAGTCAGACAACGTATCGCGTTTCGACAAAAATATTTTCGCAGCATTTTTAGAAGTGAATGACAATGATAAGTTTTCTGGCCTTGTTGAGAAGCTTTATTTGTCGTTAGTGAGGCAATTTACTGTCTATGGTCGAGAGCTGGACATTACACTCAATATCGGTATTGCAATCTACCCAGAGCATGGCTCAGACTCAGTCGAGTTATATCGAAATGCCAGCCTCTCCCTGATGGCAGCAGGTGATGACGAGTGGCCTATTGCATTTTACAAGAGTGATGACGACAAGGCCGAGTTTACGTCTTTAACCATGATTCAATCACTGCGAAAGGCGATTGATAATGAAGAATTCAAATTAGTGTTTCAGCCAGTGGTCGACCTAAGTAATCATAAAACAGTGTATCTCGAAGCTCTGTTACGCTGGAAGGACAACACAGACCATGAGACATCAATCGAAAAAACAATTCAACTCGCTGAAAAAAATAACTTGATAAAGCCGCTCACCAACTGGATTTTCGTCGCGGTTTGTCAATATCTACAGACCTTGAGTATTGATAATTTAGTGATAGGTATTAACCTGTCGATGATTGATTTGCATGATAAAAAACTACCGAAACGTATCGAAGGGTACTTAAAACGCTATCAAATTAAACCATCACAGATAGTGATCGAAATTACAGAAGGCCAAATCATGCAAAAGCCTGATGATGTGATCGAGATTTTATCCAAGCTAGCGTTGATGGGTTTGTCACTGTCGATCGATGATTTTGGTACAGGGCAGGCTTCACTCACTTACCTCAAAAAACTACCAGTCGAAAAGCTCAAGATTGACCAATCATTTGTGCGTGATATCGAAATAGATCCTGACGACCAATTAATCGTCAAAGCGACCATCGATCTGGCGCATACGCTTGGTTTGACCGTTATTGCCGAAGGTGTCGAAACAGCTAAGGGGTATGAATTACTGCGTAAAATGAAATGCGACTATGTGCAAGGCTATTATATTAGTCGCCCGATCGAAGCTGATCACATTGCCAGCTGGTATGGTGAAGCGGTGGAGAAAAATGCAAAGGCTCTTTAAACAGTTAGTCGTCGTCCGTGGGAGTCATTTTGGATTGACAGCAATGTCTTGAGATTGATGTTAAATCAACCCACGTTCGGAAAAGCACGTGGGGTTGTCGCCAACAATGACGTGATCCAAAACCCTAATATCAACTAGTGCCAGGGCCTTTTTTAATCGTTCGGTTATCTGAATATCCGATTGGCTTGGTTCGGCAATACCTGACGGGTGATTATGGGCAAAAATGACACTGGCTGCGTTGTCGGTCAAAGCCTGTTTGACCACTTCGCGAGGATAGACACTCGCACCATCGATCGTACCGTAGAACATTTCTCTATAGATGATCACTCGGTTTCGGTTATCGAGCATGACACAGGCGAACACTTCTTGTTGCCTGTCTCTAAGCTGGCTGTGTAAATAGGCGATAGTTTGGGCAGGGTTAGTCAGGCAGTCATCCCGTTTCATGCCTTCTGATAAATGACGGTTAGCCATTTCGAGCACTGCTTGCAATTGGGCAAATTTAGCATTGCCGAGCCCCTTATGAGTACAGAATTCTGTTTTAGAGGCATTTAGTAGCGCTCGTAATGAACCAAAGTCTGTGAGAAGTTTGCGGGCGAGTCCGACAGCTGAAACATTTTTTATGCCAGTACGAAGAAAAATTGCCAGCAATTCAGCATCAGAAAGGCTCGATGCACCTTTCAGTAGAAGTTTTTCTCTGGGCCTTTCTTCACTGGGCCAGTCAGTAATTGCCATGTCTAATCCTTTAGTCAAGTTGCATTATTGTTAAAGATGGTCTTTACGTAAACACCTTTGTCATTAAAATAGAGGATATGAACTCAACACGCAAGAAAAAAATATTGCTTGGCATCACTGGCGGTATAGCCGCTTATAAATCTGCTGAGCTGGTTCGATTATTCATCAAAGCTAATTTCGAAGTCCGTGTGGTGATGACAAAATCAGCGCGCGAGTTTGTTCAGCCCCTGACCTATCAGGCGTTGAGTGGTCATCGCGTATACACCGATACCTTCGATGGTGAGGCCGACTCGGCGATGGACCATATAGAGCTCGCACGTTGGGCTGATTTGATGCTGATAGCACCGGCCTCATCCAATACATTGGCAAAGCTGGCCAGTGGTTATGCTGATAATTTGTTGCTGACGCTATGTCTCGCCTTTAAAAAAGCAGTGGCAGTAGTACCAGCTATGAACCAGCAGATGTATGCCAACTCGGCGACTCAAAACAATATAGTCCAGCTTAAAAATCAGCAGAAATTGATCTGGGGACCGGCATCAGGCGAGCAAGCCTGTGGCGATATTGGTCCAGGTCGAATGCTTGAGCCGGAGGAAATTGTCAGGCGGGTGATGAC
>JBLILW010000078.1:0-9987 GCA_047638435.1 Urechidicola sp. | reverse complement strand
TTTAATAAATTCAAAGGTGAAACGTTTTAACACTGATATGGCTTCCTTGGCTTTACCGCAGGCAATAAAATCAAGATCAGGCATTTGCATCAATATTTCCTAGTGCAATATAGTTCTGATTGAACAGTAAGAATCTGTCAACTGTAGTCGACGTTTATAAAACATGTTCTCTACGTCGGCTCGATTTGGTTCAGATGTTTGGCAACTGCTATCCAAGAGCCAGTGAGTCCCAGCAGAGTACTGGAAGCGATCAAAATCATAAAGTCATGGAATGAAAAGGTAACTATATTTAACTCGGCTCGATACAACAGGTTCAATCTTTCGATAGGACCGGATATAGCGAGATAACCAAGCTCTACAATTAGCCAGGAAATAATGCCACCAAACAGTCCATACCATAAACCGCCATATAAAAATGGACGACGAATAAAGGCATTGGTGGCCCCGATGAGCTTGGTTACAATGATTTCCTGATAACGATTTTGTATGTCGAGTCTGATTGTATTACCGATTATTAGCAACACTGCAAAAGCGAATAAGAGCGTAATAATGCCGACTGCTCGTTTAGCTATTTCTAAAATAGTAAACAGTCTCTCTAGCCATTCAGTATCGAGCTTTGCTATTTTGACCTCAGGTAGTGACTGTAGACTATTAAGTAAGTTTTTTATCTGAAATCTATCGCTGTCACTATTGGGGATGACAATTATCGTGTGTGGCAGTGGGTTGCTGGATAAGGTGTCGATACTTTTACCAAATCCTGAGCTTTGCCGGAAGGCTTGTAAAGCGCCATCACGAGAAATAAATTCAGTCTCTTGCACTGTCTCTTTACTGGCAAGTGTTTTGCTTAGTTTATGCGCTGCTTCCTCGCTGGTTTTGAGATCAAGATATAACGTAATTTGTGTACTAGAGCTTAAGTCGCCAGACATAGCCTCTATATTTTTAAGGAATAGGTAGAACCCGCTGGGTAGGGATAAAGTAATTCCTATGACCGCAACGGTCATGATCGTGGTGGTTGGTGCCTTGTAAATTTTACCAAGGCTAAACACCAACGACTGAAGATGATGTAAAAAGTAAGCAACCAATTTATTCGCAGTTTCTGGCCTACTTCGTCGCTTTTTGTTTGCCATGACCATGCCTAGTAGTACTCAATCTCTGCAGTGGGTTGAAGGTCATTGTGGATCATTTCTCCACCACTTAAAGTGAGAATTGGCTTTTGCAGCTCATCGATCAAATCTAAATCATGGCTAGCGACTAATACGGATACGCCTACCTGATGGAAATCGACAAAAATTTGCATTATTTCTCGCGAAAGTACGGGGTCAAGATTACCCGTAGGCTCATCTGCCAGCAGTAACATAGGTTTGTGTACGACTGCTCGAGCAATGCCGACTCGCTGCTGCTCTCCCCCTGATAGGGTAATTGGCATTGCTTTATCTTTATGAAGTAACCCGACTTTATCTAGAGCAGCACGGGTTCTTTTCGCTATCTCTTGATATCGGTAGCCCTGAATGGTTAAGGGTAAGGCTACGTTGTCAAAAACAGTTCTGTCAAATAGCAGTTGATGATCCTGAAAGATAATACCAATGTTTCTTCTAATGTAAGGGACTCTATGCTTAGAGACTGTTTTTAAATTGATGCGATTGAGCAGAGCTTGGCCGCGGGTAGGTTTTTCGATCAACGAGATAATCTTAAGGAGCGTGCTTTTCCCCGCGCCGGAATGACCTGTTAGGAAAGCCATTTCGCCCTCACCGAGCTGCATGTTGACATTACGAAGTGCTTCAAAACCACCTGCGAATCGTTTGCTTACATTCTTAAATTCAATCATGAATAAGCTCTAGGCTTAGGGGAGCCTTAGTCTTAATTTTCGAATTCACTTAGCAGGGCATCGACGAATTCATCACTGTTGAATTGGCGTAAGTCTTCAACTGCTTCACCAACCCCAATAAATCGTATCGGTAAATTTAATTGCTCGGCAACGCTAAATATCATGCCGCCTTTGGCCGTTCCGTCGAGTTTGGTTAATGTAACACCAGTGACACCAACCGATTGTTTAAACTGAGCGGCCTGTGCCATCGCGTTCTGACCTGTTCCCGCATCTAACACAAGCATGGTTTCGTGTGGTGCAGTTGAATCGAGTTTACAAAGTACGCGTTTTATCTTTTCGAGCTCTTCCATCAAGTTACTTTGGGTGTGTAGGCGCCCGGCGGTATCGGCAATGAGTACGTCGATATTACGAGCTTGCGCTGATTGCAACGCATCAAAAATAACGGATGCCGAGTCGGCCCCTTGCCCTTGTTGAACAACAGGAATATCGAGCCTATCACCCCAGGCCTGAAGTTGCTCGACGGCAGCGGCACGGAAAGTATCGCCTGCTGATAACATGACTCGGTGGCCTTCAGACTTTAACTTGTGAGCGAGCTTTCCAGCTGTTGTTGTTTTTCCCGCGCCATTAATTCCAACCATTAAAATGACATAGGGCTTATGCTGGGTGTTGATGTTAAGTGGAACAGCACTTGGACTGAGTACGTCAGCCATTGTCTGTTTGAGAACAGATAATACGGTTTCCCCATCCTTTAATTGCTTACGGTTGAGTGACTCGGTGAGGCTGGAAGTGATTTTTTGGGTGGTTGGTAAACCTATATCCGCTAGCAGGAGCTGATCTTCGAGTTGCTCGAGTAAGTCGTCATTGATTTGTTTCTTACCCAGCAATATATTGGCCAGGCCTGATGACAGATTTGATCGAGTCTTGGCTAGTCTCTCACGCAGAGATGCAAACAAACCTTTGCTTTTTTGAGGCTCAGAGTCCTGTTTTTTATCACCAGATTTAAAGCCGAACATCTATTTTCCTGCGGAAGGGATTTCAGGCACAATATGCTAACAGAAAGCGACCAATTCTGTGTACTCTGATTCACCTTCTGACTCACATTCTGCGATACAAGTAAATGAATAGCGGCAAATCACAACAGGTACGAATTATCGGTGGACGTTGGCGCAGCCGCAAGCTTCAGGTAGCCGATATCGAAGGGCTTCGGCCTACCACTAGTCGAGTGCGTGAAACCTTGTTCAACTGGGTTGCGCTGGACTGTCCTGGTTCGCATGTGCTCGACTGTTTTGCCGGTAGCGGTGCCTTGGGGTTTGAGGCATTGTCTCGAGAGGCTAAGCAGGTCACCATGCTTGAGAAGGACCCTCAGGCCTGCAAAATTTTGAAGTTGCAGGCAGACCGACTGGCACATGAATCGACAGAGATGGGACAGTTTGATATACAACAGGGAGATGCTTTACAACTGGTTCCCAAATTGACTTTGAAGTACGACTTGGTATTTATTGACCCACCTTTCGCAGAGGTTCATTTAAAGCAAGCTGTGCTAGCTGCTCTGGTCCAGTTCAAACGACTCAATGAGGGGGCTAAACTCTATCTGGAATGGCCTAAATACGAACAATTTGAATTGAACTCAAAGGAATTTAGTTGGCTCAAACAGAAAAAGGCCGGGCAGGTTAATTATGCTATGGTCGAATGGTTAGGAAGTCGCTAAACTAAGTCGATAATTTTTGTAGTCGATTTGACTGAATTTGCTGGTTAATTTTGCTGGCTGATTTACTGTGAGATGAAAATGGAAAAAATTGCAATTTATCCCGGTACCTTCGATCCAGTCACCAAAGGTCATATTGACATTTGTGAGCGGGCGACAAAGATGTTCGATCATGTCGTAATAGGAGTTGCTGATAGTCTTGCCAAGCAACCGTTCTTTGATATTCAAGAGCGTACTGAAATGCTTGAGATGGTATTTGCGAATAACCCTAAAATCTCAATTCGACCTTTTTCTGGGTTGTTGATAGATTTTGCACGTGAGTGCCAATCTAAAATCATTATACGAGGGTTGAGAGCGATATCGGATTTTGAGTATGAGGTTCAACTGGCGGGTATGAATCGTTCTCTCGCACACGAAATCGAAACCGTTTTCCTCACGGCTGCGCAACACTATGCTTTTGTATCGTCGAGCCTGGTGCGTGAAATTGCTCGTCTCGAAGGCGATGTATCCGAATTTTTACATCCTTTAATTTTGCAAAAATTGACTGCAAAATTAGAAAAATCTAAAACTTAAATTGATCCACATCAGGAGAAAACTAAAATGGCGTTAATGATCACAGATGAATGCATTAATTGTGATGTTTGTGAACCCGAATGTCCAAACGACGCTATTTATCCAGGCGAAGAAATTTATGAAATCAACCCCGATTTATGTACTGAGTGCGTTGGGCACTTCGGGGAATCACAGTGCGTGGTTGTGTGCCCCGTTGATTGTATCCCGCTCAACCCCGATATCGTTGAAACTCAAGATCAACTAATGGATAAATATAAAAAGCTAACGGGTAATGACTAGGTTTAGTGATTCACTTTAATGACTCCCTCCGAGTTGCCTTAAACTAACGCCATTTATACTGGAATTACTTGATGTTGGATATGCTAAGGTGGTTGTGTTTAAGACAGGATTTTTCACCATTTTTTACGGACAAATCTCTTATTAGCCAGTTGCTTTTGATCAGACTACTGACTTCTGGGGCTTGAACTCCAAAAATTATGTGCCAACAGGATGATATGCATACTATTGTGGCTAATCACGACAATGACCCACTTGGTGTTGGTGAGGGGGCTGTTTCCAGATGAGGCTGTTTGTTATCGAATCATAGAGTCCGTATTAAACATCGGTGCAAATCCCACTGGCGAGCGCGGCTAATGTTTGCCCGGCACTATCGTTACCAAGCTGGTAAGTGACAACTGCAAGATGTCCGCTGCCATTCTATTTGAGCATTAACTCTCGACTTTTTTTTTAGAGCTACGTTCAAACATTGATTTTCCTGTGGTGGATACAATATTCTGTTTTTTCAAACCCTAGAGCTGATGGATCGATATATTGCACGGAGGGAATAGGGCCGTATATGACGGAACGATTGCCAGCGTAAATGACTTCCTCTCACGCAGATTTGAGCACGACTAAATTGCCATGCACGTTGCTTCAGCGCTGTATTTGGTCCTTGAATTTTACTTCCTGGTCAAATGTAGAGTTTGACGCGTTCTTTGAAGTCAGGTAACTCCATAATTTCTTTGATGCTGTAATTTTTGTAGTAGACGATTAAACCTATCATCAAGTTATAGTTTTAAATTTAAAATTCGCTGAAGCAACCTAATCCATTGCGAGCATCCATCAGAAAGTTAAACCGCTCCCAATTTTTTGGATTGAGCACTTCCTTTTGGTTGTATTGTACCGAATTGCCTTTATCGACTTCAGACATCGTTTCATACCAGATTGAGGAAATTTTTCATGGACGCCAAATACTCACACACCTCTCTGGCAGCCTATGGTGCATCAGCATCGATAATATGATTGAGGTTATCATGGCCATTACGAATGGTTCCTGATAAATGATGATCGAAAACAAGTTTGGCAGACGCAACATAAGGCGGCTTAGAGGTGATATCATTGGGTGTGATTTCAAACGTGCCATCCGGCATATTTTTTGGATGAACGAATTTAATATCATTGATCAAATCCATGTGTTTGAATAAAACAGCACAAACTAAACCATCGAAGTCGCTGTGTGTGACTGATCTAAATTTATTTTCTGAAATGTCACTTTCCTGATTGGTCTGGTTTTGAGTTTGATTGATATAAGAATGAATGGGTATAGGCAATGATTCTTAAGCTTACTCGAAATTAATGTCGGACCAATGGCAAGCAATAACCTGAAATTGAATATAACATCTCAATTTTGGCAAAGTTTATAAAGATCTAAGTACATTTACGGCAAGAATTTTTACATCGAGTCTTTATGCCGGTGGGCACTGGCAGCTTTATCGCTAGCTAGGTTAAATCTCGACATCACATTGATACACCAATAACTAGAGAATAATTTGAAAACTGATGCGTTTTCTCGGTTAAGAACCGAGTGGCTGGGCAATATACGCCCCGATATTTTAGCTGGACTGGTTGTCGCGTTGGCGCTCATACCTGAGGCCATTGCATTTTCGATCATTGCTGGTGTTGACCCTAAGGTGGGGTTATATGCTTCTTTTTCAATTGCTGTGATAGTCGCGATAACTGGTGGCAGACCGGGCATGATTTCAGCGGCCACTGCGGCTACTGCCGTTTTAATGGTGACCCTGGTTAAGGATCATGGACTAGAATACTTGCTTGCTGCGACTGTGTTAGCCGGACTATTGCAAATTGTCGCAGGTATGCTGAGACTGGGATACGTCATGAAGTTCGTTTCCAGATCGGTGATGACTGGCTTTGTGAATGCCCTTGCGATACTCATTTTTATGGCGCAGTTACCCGAATTGATTCATGTGCCATCGCTCACTTACATCTTAGTGGCTGCAGGGCTGGGGATTATCTATCTTCTACCTTTGGTGACAAAAACGATTCCATCACCTTTAGTCTGTATTTTGGTGTTAACTGGGTTGTCAATTTGGCTGGGTTGGGATATTCGAACGGTTGGCGATATGGGTGATCTACCATCGACATTGCCCATTTTTCTAATTCCACAAATTCCACTTAACTTGGAAACACTGATGATAATTCTGCCTTACTCAGCGGCTGTTGCGGCAGTGGGTTTACTTGAATCATTAATGACTGCCTCGATAGTGGACGAGTTAACCGATACCACGAGTGATAAAAACAGGGAGTGTATCGGCCAGGGTATTGCCAACACTGCCACTGGTTTCATAGGTGGAATGGCTGGTTGTGCGATGATTGGTCAATCGATGATCAATGTTAAGTCTGGTGGTCGAGGTCGTTTATCGACTTTCTCTGCGGGCATTTTTTTGCTCATCATGATTGTTTTTCTGGGTGACTGGGTTAAACAAATCCCAATGGCGGCACTCGTTGCGATTATGATAATGGTGTCGATTGGAACCTTTAGTTGGTCATCTATTCGAGACCTGAAACATCATCCACGGAGTTCCTCGATAGTCATGATAGTTACTGTGGGTGTCGTTGTGACGACTCATAATTTGGCGTTAGGTGTACTGGCTGGTGTCTTGTTTTCAGGGCTTTTCTTTGCCTGGAAAATTGCACAAATATTTCGAATTACATCAACGCTTGCAGATGACGGTATGTCACGTAGATATTTAGTCGAAGGTCAATTATTCTTCGCTTCAGCAAATGAGTTTTCAGAATCATTTGATTTTAAAGAAGCGCTCGAAAATGTCACAATCGATGTGAGTAATGCGCATATCTGGGATATATCCAGTGTCACCGCCTTAGATATGGTGGTCTTGAAATTCCGTCGAGAAGGTGCTGAAGTTGAAATAGTAGGACTAAACGAAGCCAGTGAAACCATCGTCGATAAGTTAGGCGAACACGATAAACCAGGCGCTTTAGAGCGTTTATTGGGGCACTAAGCAATGTATTCTATAAATAAAATAATGGCCATGGTAGATGGCTCAGTCTATGCGCAAAGTGTCTGCGATCATACTGCTTGGCTCGCCCAAAAGACCAATGCGTCAGTCGATCTAGTGCATGTATTAGCGCGGCAGCAAAGTGCTGTTGATGATGCATCCAATTTAAGTGGCAGTATTGGGTTTGGCGCCAGAACTGCCTTAATGGAAGAGCTAGTTGAACTTGATGCTCAAAAAGCCAAATTGTCGCATAAGATAGGCCGAGGGATTCTCGATGTAGCGAAAGTCAGAATGCATGAAGATGGCATAGAGGCCATCACCACTCGCTTGCGCCACGGTGAAATCGTCGAGACAGTCGAGGAAAGTGACCAGGGCGCGGACCTACTTGTTATTGGAAAGCGGGGTATTTCCGCCGAACATGATATGTTACATCTGGGTATGAATCTTGAACATGTTGTGCGCTCTAGTAAAAAGCCAGTGCTTGTCGCATCGCGAGTTTTTAACCCCATCAAGCGATTATTGGTCGCCTTCGATGGCGGCAAAAGTGTTAGTAAGGCAATCGATCATTTAGCCAATAGTCCTGATTTCAAGGATATCGAATGCCAACTATTGGCGGTCGGTTCTGAGTCATCAAAAGGGGGGAAGATGATTCAGCAAGCTGCAGAACAACTGCGTAACGCTGGTTATTCTGTTGATTTCCATACGGAGCAGGGGCAGCCCGAAGAAGTGATATCACGCCATGTCGAAACCGATGGGTTCGATCTGCTGGTAATGGGCGGCTATGGCCATTCACACATCCGCAACTTGTTTGTTGGGTCAACAACATCTGCGATGCTTGCATCGTGTAAAATCCCTGTTTTATTATTCCATTAAATACGATTAGGCTCAGAGACTAAATAGTCGTGATTGCGCTATTAGGGCTAGGAAAATAATGTCAAGAACGCTGTATCTATCCTATGCCTTAATCCTTGTTGCTGGGGCCATTTGGGGCGGTGTTTTTTCACTGGTATTGCTGGCGACATCAGAGGGTGCCCACCCAATAGGCATAGCAATCTGGCAAGTGGTAATAACAGCAGGTCTATTTGTTGCTTATCGAGTGATTTCAAAAAAGCCGGTTTTTCGTCGGGCTAATTTCGTTCACTATGTTGTACTCTCCGTTGTCGGTATTTCCTTTCCTAATTTGGCTTATTACTATGCAGCATCTCATCTGACTGCTGGAATTTTGTCAATTAGCATTTCGGCTATACCTCTGTTCAGCTATATGATTATGCTGGTGCTGAAGCTTGAAAGAGTCGTTTTAAGACGAGTTTTTGGTATTGTTTTTGGCATGATAGCGATTTTATTGTTGGTGATTCCTGATCAAGGTATGGCCAGCGAAGATGCTAGTCTGTGGATTCTACTGGCTGTTTCTTGTGCCTTTAGCTACGCGATCGAAGGCGTTTATATCGAACATAAAGTTGATTTGCAGATCGATGTGACCGAGTTACTGTGTGGTTCGAATATTGTTGCGGCCATTGTTATGGTACCGGTGGGTTTGTGGTTAGACGTGTCCGAGCCGGTCACATGGCTTATGACACCAGCGGGTTATGGTGTAATTGGGGCGTCAATCGGTAGTGGTATTGCATACGCACTGTATTTTTATACCATCAAAATTGCTGGGGCAGTATTCACTAGCCAATGTGCCTATATAATCACCATTTCGGGTGTGATTTTGGGTATTATATTTTATGGTGAGCAACACAGTATTTGGATCTGGATTGCTGTTGTTGTCTCGTTAGTTGGGCTCGCGTTAGTGAAGCCCGTTAGTTATGGCCATTAGTCATACTTGTTAGCTATACCGATTAGTAATGCAACCTAGTACCTTCCATATGAACAAAGCAGTCCTCAGGCGTATTTCGCCATTTATTGTAGTCGCAATGTTGGGAACAACGGCGCTGGTTTATTTTGTCCTTATTTCATCGAATGATGATGTGGTGACGAAACAGAACTTGACCCCGCTCTATGGAACTCTAGCCGATATTGGCTGCAAAAAGAATCGGAAGGCGCATAGTTTGAAAATTGCTGAATCTAATTTTTGGTTAAGTTTTGGTGTTGAGGGTATTGATTGTGGTGACGCCAAAAATGATTGGGCGCTGGGTCTTCCGGTAAAAATTTTGTTTCAGGGCCGATTAGAACAAGAACCTGTCATTTACGACTTAACAATCGATGGTCGGCAAATGTTTAGTTACAAGGATTCAGTCAACGCGGGTTATGAAATCCAGAAGAACCTTTTGTATTTTGTCTTGTTGCAATGGTCTTTTGTCGTCGGGTTGTATGTGAAGGGCGTCTTCGACAGTCGAAAATCGAGCTAAGTACGCTCTTAAAACGCACTTTTTGTGATTGGTTAAAGCGCCAGCATATCGAATTCGGCAAAAATAATTTTATAAACCTCAGCCTTAAATTGAGTTGTGTTGTCGATTAGCCACTCAGGCGTTACCCATTCAAACTGGGTGAACTCTCTATCCTGAGTTTTATCGGCATCTGGCAATGGCCCGTTGTATTCTAATAAAAACCACTTTTGGCGTTGGCCTACATATAAAATGCCATCT
>JBLILW010000077.1:0-9988 GCA_047638435.1 Urechidicola sp. | reverse complement strand
TCGGCATAAACCATGGCAGAAATAGGCGTGTGCTCAGATGGTTTTAGAATACAGGTAGAACCCGTGGCAAGTGCAGGCACAACCTTCAAAACGATTTGATTCATAGGCCAGTTCCAAGGCGTGATCAAACCGCAGACACCTATCGGTTCACGCAACAGAATATCGCCATTAGGCAGAGTAACCCGTTCCTCAAGTGCTTCTAATGCATCGATGAAATCCTGAAGGTGGCCCACGGCAGCATCCGCCTGCACTTCACGGGCCATTGAAATTGGCGCCCCCATCTCCATACACATTGCCTGGGCGAGGTCTTCAAACCGTGCTTTAGTAACCTCCTTCAATCGGCGTAACAGTGCCAGACGTTCGGCTTTGCTGGTTTGAGAAAAACTGTCGAACGCCAAACTGGCTGCCTCGACTGCGCGGTTCACATCTGTGGCATCGCCCATAGCGACCAAACCAATTTGCTGTTCTGTTGCAGGGTTCAAAACAGGTAATGTGGCAGTCGAATTGGGTTCAACCCAGGCCCCATCAATATAGAACTTTGTTAGGTTTTTCATATAAATCAATTACTCCTGTATCGTGCGATCAACAACACGCACTATGTTTTTTTCACTGTCAAAAAAAGGCCAAATCAACAACTTCGCAAGCATGCTGTGTTCTATCCGCCAAGTCAAACTGATGCAACTTTCCAACACAATCGCCAAGCTCGTTAAAACGCACCAAACCGATCCCACACTTAAAGGTTAGTGACTGCTCTCCAGAGGTAACGCAGCCAACCACCCTGACCCCGTATAAAATAATCCTGCCCGCGGTAGACGTTTCAGCCTGACGGATTAGTCCCATGCACAAAGGCCAATAATTTTTTGTCGATCAAGACATCTCGACCAAAAAAAACACCTTTATCCATATTGATAAAAGACGCAAGCTCAGCTTTGAATGGTGGTATGGTCAAATCTTAATCAGTCAGGTCATTAAGAATATTCGCCTTAATACACCGAATTGTCATGGCGAGTTTAGACAAAAACTCCATGCCATATTATGCACCGTCAGATATCAGATGACACCACAGCGCAAGATGATCGGTCGTGGCGTCATCATAGTAAATTTCGAATCTTGACTTACTGGTGAGACCGGTGTGAGAAAAAATTGCTGGCTACCAATGGTATAAATGGCAGGACGAAATAGAAGATTTCTTCGGTGATTGCAACGCCTGACACTTTGCAGATTATCTCAATCGAGGCTGGACTATGAGCTTGGTCACATTCGTTGATGGTATCTGGGTTCGTAAAGAATTACGGTCGACCCCAGTTGAGGTCTATCATCAACATAGAATACGCCATCTTAAAAATGCTTCCCTATGCTAAAAAAAGTATCGAGAAGCATAGTGAAGCTCAAAAAAATTGAAAGTACCTCCAATATTGCACTTGATTCAAAAGTCTAAAACGAAAAATCCTTGTGGAATTTGTCAATCACCAAACATTACTACGCTTAAACAAAGTAGGTTACATTTCTAGTTTAGACGCTGCTTTATGAGCGACTCATAACAACTGATTGAAAAGATTCATGTTGGAGACTAAATAGAAACCATCACCCGAATAGCATCCAACCTCAAGCTGGCATTCCCTAAAGAACGTTCAAACTGGCTAAGTTGGTCTCGGTAAAACTGAATTTCTTCGTCACGGACATTAGCGTTCACTTTTTGTAATGCGATTAGTCGGTCAATTTCTCGTTCTAGCACATCTTGACTCCGTTGTTTTGCAGCAGCTACCAACGCTGGAACCTTCAAACCAGCTGCTTTTTCTGCCAGTTCGAGTAGACCATTCAATTCTGGTTGTCGTGCCTTAACGACCTTCACGGCGGTATCAATATCAACCCGCTGCGATATCTCTTGAATCTTCTCGTGGCTGAGTACGGCACTATGATCTCGGCGCTGTTCATCGACTACCATGTGCACACTGCTATTCGGAAAGTATCGTTGGCTATTGAGCTTACAGTCGTCAGAGAATTCCATTAAAAAGTGACAATCGAGCAGTATGGTACCAGGCTTTACGCTGCTGTATTTAATCGCGACCACCGAGGTATTACCAAACTCGCTACTCAAGATCATGTCCATAGCATTGCGCACGAACGGGTGCTCCCAGCTGAGAAAACGTACATCTTCATTCGCGAGTGCGACATTACGACGATAGGTGACTGTCATGCCGTCGTCCGGTAAGCCGGGCATTTTAGTCAGCATGTTATCGCCTGGCGCAATCACCCAACTATCGGGGCCACGGATTTCACTATCGACGCCATAGCAGTCATAGAGCCGTTCCATATAGCTGAAAATATCATGCTCATAATCACGCGCAATCGCTTCGCTAACCAACTCTTCAGCAAGCAGCGGTCGACAGGAGTTCGCTTCAAGTAAGCGGTCTCGCCCCATTTGTAAGGCTTCGTTTAATTGCTGGTAAAGTTGATTAGTTTGTTCGATAAAGTTGTCGACTGGTAACTCAGGTTCAGACAAATGTTGCATTAATTCTGAACGAGTCTGCATAAACACCTGGTGGCCAGCAGCACAGGTTTGGGTGAAGGCATTTAAACCTTCATTATACCAGCGAAACATCACTTCTTGAGCAGTACCTTGTAGATAAGGGACGTGTATATTAATAGTGGCATTTTGACCAATACGATCAAGACGGCCAATGCGCTGCTCGAGTAAATCAGGATTGACCGGTAGGTCGAACAAAACCATGTGATGAGCAAATTGAAAGTTACGACCTTCACTGCCGATTTCTGAACAGATTAAAACCTGAGTTCCAGTTTCATGGTCAGCAAAGAATGCAGCACCGCGATCACGTTCGACCAAGCTCATACCTTCATGAAAAACAGCAGCTTTTATGCCGGTTTTGAGCCTGACCTGCTCCGCTATCCCCAGTGCTGTGTTGGCGCTGGATGTAATCACTAGCACTTTGTTATCGGTGTTTTTCTTGAGGAATTCAGCTAACCATTTGATGCGTTCATCGCCACTGGCCCAGTTAAAATTGGCGTCATCCGCTTGAAACCCAAGCTCTGGAGATAGTAAATGCTGCGGCCGTTGATTGACTTGCGCTTCTGAAAGCTCATATTTTATCTGCCAATGGGCAGATAATTGCAATGGGTAAGCATGAACTTCACGGTCTGGAAACCCTTCAATAGTATGACGCGTATTGCGAAATAACACTCGGCCAGTGCCGTGACGATCAAGCACGTTTTCGACCAACGATTGTTGCGCAGCAGACCGCTCTTCTTTATCTTCACTTTCTAATAGGCTAATCCATTTCTGGTTTTCATCTGCGCCAACTGTTTGCTCGATCAGTTTTAACTGATCACTATCTAGCAGTGAATCTTTCTGAAGACCGTCGACTAAATCTGCCAGTGGTTCATAGTTGGATTCTTCTTTTAGAAAACTATTTAAGTCATTAAACCGATTCGGGTCTAGTAGCCTTAGTCTGGCGAAATGACTCTCCTTGCCTAGTTGCTCTGGTGTCGCAGTAAGCAACAGGACGCCAGGTGTTTCGACTGCCAAGGCTTCGACGGTTTTATATTCCTCACTCACAGATTCGGCAGACCAACTCAGGTGATGCGCTTCATCAACCACCAGAAGATCCCATTCCCCTTCTACTGCCTGCTGAGCTCGCACCGGGTTATCGACCAGAAATTGTAGGCTACAAAGAATAAGCTGTTCACTATGAAATGGATTATCCAACTCGGCTTCCCTGTCATCATCTTGTTCATGCATGTCTTCACAACGCGCTTCATCGAACACGCTAAACATCAAATTGAACCGTCGTAACATTTCGACCAACCACTGATGCACCAGACTTTCAGGTACCACAATCAACACCCGATTAGCGCGTTCTGTGAGTAATTGTTGATGCAAAATAAGACCAGCTTCAATGGTTTTCCCTAATCCCACTTCATCGGCCAACAAGACACGTGGCGCGTAACGTTGAGCGACTTCGTGTGCGATATAAAGCTGGTGCGCGATTAAACTGGTGCGACAACCGGCTAAACCGTACACAGGTGACTGCAACAGGTCATTGGCAATTTCGCGAGTGCGATAGCGCAGTGCAAACCATTTATTACGGTCAATTTGACCATTCATTAAACGCTCACCCGGACGATTTAACTGCAAAAAATTATTAAGTTTGCCTTCAGGCAAAGTAACTTCATCGCCTGCTTCGTTGACACAATGGTAAACAATCAAGCCTTTCGATTCATCCAAATCAACGATTTTAAATGCGTCGCCCTGTTGATTCAAAATCCAGTCATCAGGCGAAAACCTCACGCGTGACAAGGGTGCGTCCTGCCGAGCGTAAATGCGTGTTTCGGTCGTTGCCGGAAAAATAATGCTGACAGTCCGATGTTCAATTTCGATCACCATCCCAAGACCAAGTTGAAGTTCGGCCACGCTAATCCAGCGTTGACCAATTGAAAATTCTGGGGAAGTACTTGTTGCGGATCGTGACACTGACTTAGTTACCTGATGCGGGATAAACCCGATAAAAAATTTGAGCAATATTTTGAAGCGATATTTTGGAAGTACATTATAGCAAGGCAATTCAATCATTGCTTGAAGTTGCTGAACTTCTTGAACAAAATGTCGCGATGATTACTATCCATACTTCTGGTTATTTTATTACTGGTTCCGACACTGATGTCGGAAAAACTTATATCACTTGCGAAATAGTGAAACAGCTAAGCCAATTCGACCTGATATTGGAAACGCGCAAACCGGCCGAGTCAGGTTGTGAACTAGATGGTTCGGGGGAAATGACTCCCGCCGATGGCCTGAAGCTTCAAGCAGCGAATCAACATCGTGAAAGCATCGATAGAATAACGCCATTCAAATTTAGAACAGCAGTAGCACCCCATCGTGCTGCCAGAATCGAAGGGCGGCAATTACTGCTAGATCATTTATTCAACGCTTGTTCACGAGATGATTGTAATAGCACGCTAATAGTCGAAGGCGCAGGCGGCTTTTACTCGCCGATGGCTGACGACGGTCTCAATGCTGATCTTGCTGGCTTGCTGCAGTTACCCGCCATTATTGTCATCAACGATAAAATTGGTGCGGTGAACCAAGCTTTGCTAACAATACAGGCGATTGAAAATAGAGGACTGACAATAGCCGCCATCATTTTGAATCAGCTTGAACCAATTACTACTGCCGACATGAATAATCTCGAAGACTTACGGACGCATTGCAAATATGCCGTTTTTTGCTGTGGCTATGAGCAGGCACTACCGTCAATTTTCGAAGTCATCTGTCAAGGAATAAAGGCCGATGAATAAAGGCTACTTGATGATCCTAACCGGTTATGTCGGCTGGGGGCTCTTTCCGCTTTATTGGTCCCTACTCGCACATATTGCCCCGCTTGAAGTGTTGCTGCACCGAATGCTTTGGGCAACACCCGTATTAATACTGCTGGTTTTATTGAGCTTACGCCGAAGACAACAAGTTATGTTGGCGTTTCGATCTTGGGCAGAGGTTAGACTATTGGTTATTTCGAGTCTGTTTATCTGTGCAAACTGGGGCATTTACATCTGGGCCGTGGCAAATCAACGCGTCATTGAAGCCAGCATGGGTTACTTCCTGACGCCTCTTCTAAATGTAGTTGCCGGTTTGATTTTCTTTGGTGAAAAACTCGATAGACTAAAATTCACCGCCATTGGATTTGCTGCATTAGGTGTTGTGTATTACATATCAAGCATTAGCGAATTCCCTTGGGTAGCACTGGGCGTGGGGTTTAGCTTCGCAAGCTATGGACTACTCAGAAAAAAGATGGCGACCAATGCGATTCCTGGTTTGTTAATAGAAACCCTGTTGCTCCTACCGTTTACGCTCGCCGCATTGACATGGCTACACCTCAATGGTCAGGCAATGTTTTTGAATTTAAATTCATCTACCGACCTTTGGTTAATTTTAGGTGGGCCTGTTACCGTCATTCCGTTGGCTTTTTTTACGTCAGGAACTCGACTACTACCGATGACGACCGTTGGCATTTTGTTTTATGTAACGCCAACCTTGCAGTTTTTGTCGGGCGTGGTCATTCTTGGTGAATCGTTTAATCAAGATAAACTGATTGGCTTTGCGGGAATATGGATTGGGTTAGCAATTTTTACTTATAGCTTGATATCAAGCAAAAAAGTAAATCCGAATACCGTTTAGTTATCTTAAACCACTTAGGTCGGGTTAGCAGATTTACCGCCTATCACTTATCAAGTAATCCGATACACATACCCTGAAGCGATTGAGAAAGAGGCTTTAGCGGCTCTGTGCCCCAACTGGATCCCGGGATGACGAAAGATTCGGGCTTCCGTAAGTGGTATTCGAGCAAACCCTTTAATTTTAGATAATGAGCAAAGTCATTCAACTAGCAAACAAGCTTCGCCATGTTTCCAACTTCAACAATCTTCATGGCGTTAGTGCCACCATCGGTACCCATTAAGTCACCTTTAGTGATGATCACCAAATCTCCATCAGCGATAGTATTTTGTTTTTTCATAATATCAACTGCTTCCTGATTCGCTTCGGCGTGACTGGTGTGAATGGTTGGGAAATAGACAGGGAATACACCTCGGTATAGATTCACTTTGCGGTTGGTTGATACGTGACGTGACAGCGCATAAATGGGTATACCGGAACTAATGCGTGACATCCATAATGCTGTCGATCCTGTTTCTGTCAGCGAGGCGATCGCGCGTACACCCAGGTGGTTAGCTGTATACATCGAAGCCATTGCAATAGCCTCATCGACTCGGCTAAAAGTGCTATTGAGTCGATGTTTGGATTTGCTCGCGCTGCTTTCCTGCTCGGCGTTAAGGCAAATATCAGACATAGCCAGCACGGTTTCGCTAGGAAAACTACCTGTCGCTGTTTCGGCAGACAGCATAACCGCATCGGTACCGTCAAGTACCGCGTTGGCAACATCGAAAACTTCTGCACGAGTCGGGATCGGGTTATCACGCATCGATTCCATCATTTGCGTGGCAGTAATGACAACGCAGTTTCTACTTCGCGCCGTCTTGATGATATGTTTTTGTATTGCGGGCAGTTTGGCATCGCCTATTTCAACACCGAGATCGCCACGAGCGACCATGACCGCATCGGAGGCATCGATAATTTCTTCCAGGTTATCGAGTGCTTCTGCTCTTTCAATTTTGGCTACTATGCCACCCTGTCCACCTGCATCACGCAGTAGCTTACGTGCAAGATGGATATCAGCGGCGGTTCTTGGAAATGAGACGGCAATGTAATCTGCATCCAATTTTGCCGCAGTAATGATATCGGCCTTATCTTTTTCAGTGAGTGCTTCGGCTGATAAACCACCACCTTTCAAGTTAATACCTTTGCTATCAGATAATTCACCACCGACCAGTACTTTACAATTAACTCGGACTGCATCGGTTGATTCGACTTCTAATACGATTCGACCATCGTCGAGCACGAGTACGTCTGTTGCTTTAACCTCTGTCGGTAGTATTTTATAGGTAATACCGACCTGATATTGATCGCCATCATTCACGCCACAGTCGGCATTCAAACAAAACTTGTCGCCATTTTTCAATTGAATTGCGCCATCGGAAAATCGGTCTATGCGAATTTTTGGCCCCTGCAAATCAGCCAGAATTGCGAGTTGCCGATGGTTGGCTTTACTGATGGCGCGGACCTTCTCGGCTCGGACGACATGCGCTTCGGCACTACCATGAGAAAAGTTAAGACGAACGACGTCAACGCCGGCTTTAATCAGAGAGTCGAGTGCTTCGTCTGACTCGGTTGCGGGACCCAGTGTCGCTACAATTTTGGTTCTACGAATATTAATCGTCATCGATGTCATGCCTTTAAGTTATACCTTCACCGCAGCATACCTTTGCTCTAACATAGTGACTGCGGGTAATTGTTTGCCTTCCAGAAACTCAAGAAAAGCGCCTCCTCCAGTAGAAATATATGAAATGCCTGATGCAATATCGTATTTATCGACGGCTGCGAGTGTATCGCCGCCGCCAGCAATTGAAAATGCGCTAGACGATGCTATGGCTTGCCCCAGAGTTTTAGTGCCTTCTCCGAATTGGTCGAATTCGAAAACACCTACGGGTCCATTCCATACGATTGTTGCAGCCTGCGACATCAAGTGAGCAAATTCTGCCGCTGTTTCGGGACCTATATCGAAGATCATGTCATCATCTTCTACTTCGCTGACTAATTTTACCGTGCCTTCCGCCTGCTCTGAAAACTCTTTCCCACACACCACGTCCGTCGGTACAGGAATTTCTTTGCCACTGTCACGCGCAACATCCATTAAACGTTTGGCTTCGGGAATTAAGTCTATTTCTACCAAAGACTTACCGACATTATAACCAGCTGCGGCGATAAATGTGTTGGCTATTCCACCGCCAGGTATTAATTGGTCGACAACCTCAGACAGCGCATCGAGTACGGTCAATTTGGTCGAAACCTTGGATCCACCAACTATAGCAACCACGGGGCGCTTTGGATTATCCAGGGCCAGTGTTAACGCATCTAACTCTGCAGAAAGTAGTGGTCCTGCACAGGCAATGGGTGCAAACAGTCCAACGCCATGTGTCGAAGCCTGAGCTCTATGTGCTGTGCCAAAGGCATCCATCGCGTAGACGTCACATAAAGCGGCGTATTGTTTCGATAACGTTTCGTCGTCCGCATTTTCCCCAGGGTTAAAGCGGACGTTCTCGAGTAGTAATACGTCACCATCTGCCATGGCCGGTAATTTTTCTAAATAATCCGTATTTAAATTGATTGTCTTACCAATAGCATCACTCAGATAATTAGCCACCGGCTGTAGTGAATATTGGGAGTCTACTGTGCCTTCTATTGGACGACCCAAGTGAGACATAATCATCAGTTTGGCACCCGCATCGATACAATACTGTATCGTCGGTAGTGACGCTTTAATTCGCTGGCCACTGGTAACAATACCATTCTTGACCGGTACGTTTAAATCCTGTCGTATCAGTACGCGTTTTCCGCGCAGATCAAGATCGGCTAATTTAGTGACTGGCATCGTTGACTCCTTGAGTAATACAGGAATGGGTTAATATTAAAAAAAGGCCCGCACAAGTTACGCAGGCCTTTCCGATCATTCTTTGGGCATTTCTAAAAATGCACTTTGAAGTAGCCAGTCTTAAACCGAAATAACTCGTGCCATTTCAATCACTTTACAAGAGTAGCCCCATTCATTGTCATACCATGATACTAGCTTAACGAAAGTGCTATCCATTGAAATACCCGCTTCAGCATCGAAGGTTGAGGTACAGGCTTCGCCACGGAAATCGGTTGAAACGACCTTTTCTTCGGTATAAGCCAGCACGCCTTTCATCGAACCTTCGGATGCTTCTTTCATTGCCGCACAGATATCTTCGTAGCTGGCTTCTGTTTCCAATTCGACGGTCAGGTCAATAACGGATACATCAGATGTTGGCACCCGAAATGCCATGCCCGTCAATTTGCCATTCAGCTCAGGCAATACAACACCGACCGCTTTGGCTGCACCGGTTGACGAAGGTATAATGTTTTCAAGAATACCTCGACCACCACGCCAATCTTTCATTGAAGGGCTATCCACTGTTTTTTGTGTTGCGGTTGCCGCATGAACAGTCGTCATCAAACCACGCTTAAGACCAAATTTATCATTAATCACTTTGGCGATGGGCGCCAAACAGTTAGTGGTGCATGATGCATTTGAGATAATGGTTTCACCTGCGTATTTGTCATCGTTAACGCCAAATACGAACATCGGCGTATCATCCTTGGAAGGTGCTGACATAATGACTTTGTTAGCACCTGCATCAATATGCTTTTGTGCCGTTTCTTTGGTTAAGAACAAACCGGTTGATTCAATCACGACGTCGACGTCAATTTCATCCCACTTCAGTGCTGATGGATCGCGCTCAGCCGTTAATCGAATGTTGGTGCCATTGACTTTTAAAGTGT
>JBLILW010000076.1:0-10071 GCA_047638435.1 Urechidicola sp. | reverse complement strand
CCCCCACACCCGAATTGATTTCACGGTTTAATTCACGCGCTTTATGCATGGCAGGACGATCATCTTCTAACGCATAGCAAGCACCCGCCATCACACTTTTGTGATAACCCGTCGGGTAGACTTGATACACTTCAATCGAATCAGGAAATAATGTAATAACTATACCTGGAAACATGCCCCAATAAATCCAGGCTGATTGGTGTGATTCTGGTAAGTAATTAGATTCTGGTAATGTTTCGACATAACTTTTAATCAGCGGCTTTTTAAACTTTCGATTCTCAAAACTACCGTATGACCTTGATAAGCCACTTTCGAGCACTTCGTCCTTGTAGGTAGCTCCGACTAAATCAAATAATTCTGGGTGGCCAATCGGCACATGATAACCTTCGTTATCAATGTCGAGTACCGACTTCCAGTCAAGGTTATGATCAAAACGCCAGGACTCATCAAGCGGTTTCATTTGATCAATATGATAAAGGCTGATTTCTGCTTCAGCCTCAGCAAAGGCTTCAGCTATCGATTCACCATCACCACCAAACCGAATGAAAATCAAACCATGCCATACCTCGCACTCAACAGATTTCAAACCATATTGCGATTTATCAATTTCAGGGAAAGTTGACGCCTTGGGAATGTTTTTCAGGGCGCCGTCCAGATGGTAAGACCAACCATGAAAAGGACAGGTAATCGAGCTACCGCAATGGCCTTTTTCGCCTTCGACCACGCGAGAACCACGATGACGGCACAAGTTGTGAAAAGCACGGATGTTATCAGAGGCGTCGCGAACCACGACAGCTCGCTCGTGACCGATGTCAAAACTTTTATAGTCACCCGAACGAGGAATATCTGAAATGTGACCCATCCAAATCCAATTTTTCAGGAAAACTTCGTCTATTTCTAACTGCGTTAATTCAGCACTATTGTAAGTCCAGGGTGGAAGACCGGAACGATTTCCACCTGCTTTTTCATAGAGTTCTTTTGCTGTCGAAAATTTCATAAGGTTCTAGCCGTCACTTCAATCATTGTTGGTTCGCACGCTCAATTACTAAGCAGGACTTTAATGTTGACCGTTTCAACCACTGACCTTGGAATCATCTAACGTCCAAAGCCCTTCATCAATACAGTCCTGCATCGCCAATTCAACACCCTGCCTCAAAATCTCGACCATCTCGTCAATCTGATCTTTAGTGATCGTCAAGGGTGGTGACATGACGCACATATTGATAATTGGCCTCACCAGCAAACCCAACCGCTGGCAATGCTCATCAATTCGGTTGCCTATCTCATAATCCAATTCGAGATTATCGCCACCTAGATTAAGCTCACACTCAACGCATGCCATCAAACCAATACCACGAACATCGCTCACAATCGGAATATCGCGCAAGGTTTGCAATTGTTGCTGCATATAGGGACCGACTTCCTGAACATGTTCAAATAATTTTTCACGCTTCATTATTTCAAGATTTTTCAATCCTGCAACGGCGGCAACTGGGTGACCCGAATAAGTGTATCCATTGGAGAAAACAGCACTATCGCCGCCGAATTCACGCACTTCATCAAGTAAACGATCCGACACCATAAATGCACCCATCGGTATATAAGCCGACGTTAAACCCTTCGCGGTGGTAATAATATCGGGAACAATACCGAACACCGCTTCCGACGCAAAACAATGCCCCAGACGTCCAAACGCAGTCACTACTTCATCAGACAAATACAGCATGTCGTACTGTCGACAAATTTCTAGACACCGTTTGTGGTAACCCTCCGGCGGCACAATAACGCCACCCGATGCCAATATTGGTTCCGCTACAAAAACGGCACATTTATCTGGACCGACTTCAAGGATTTTAGACTCTAAATTATTGACGCATTGATCGAGAAAATCGGCGACCGATTGACTGGGTTCTTTCATTAATGGGTGAGGCGCTGGAACATGACTTACCAAGCCTTCAGCAAAATCAAGATAATTTTTATCGCGCTCTTTACCCGACACGCTAGCGCTAAGAAAAGTACTGCCGTGGTAGCCCTTCATCTGAGCGATGATGTGCTTTTTCTCCGGCTTACCACGAACGTTATTGTAAAACTGGACAAAGCGTAATGCGGAATCAACCGCGGTCGAACCACCTGTAGTAAAAAAGGCGTGATTCAAATCACCTGGGGCTTCCGCTGCAAGCTCAGCACTAAAAGTAGCGGCCGGACCATTGGTCGTCGACCAAGGTGATGTGTACGGGAGCTGCATTACCTGGTCGTAAATTGCCTGCGCCATTTCTTCTCGACCATGCCCGATATTGACACACCACATGCCTCCAGGTCCGTCCAGTAATCGCTTGCCATCACTGTCCGTGACGTATACACCATCACCTTTTTCGACAACAGTGCGGCTGTTGCTGCCAATCTTGACAATGTCATCCCAAGGGTGAATGAACTGATTGTCACGCTGCTTTAAATCACCAACTCTGGCTGACATTCGCTTTATCTCCCGGCTATAATTTTTTTAACGAATACATATAATATTTATTTTTAATTAATATTCAAGTTTTTCATTAACTTAAACTCTTATGTTGACTAAACACTCAGTAAGTTGTAATTTATTATGCTGTTTAGGCTTTAGGAAATCAGAACAATAAAATGTTAAACCCGGTAACTGAAAAGAACCTACCCAGTAGAAGCCGCGCAGTTCAAAGCGAATTTCGAAAGCGTCAGTTAATCAATTCAACTATTGACTGCATTGAAAAGCTCGGACTCTCTCAAACAACAATGGCTAGCATCGCAAAGCATGCTGGTGTCTCGCAAGGTGTTGTGGTATTTCACTTTCAAACTAAAGATGCACTGCTAGAACAAACATTACGCCGCATGAGTGATGATTACGCGAGCTGCTGGAAGACTGCTTATAATAATGCCGACGACAATCCCATGATGCGTTTGCGCGCCCTCGTCGAAGCAGTATTTTCATCTACGGTGTGCACACGAAAACTAGTTAGTGTCTGGTATGCTTTCTGGGGTGATTCTCGTTCTCGCCTTCTCTATAAAAACCTGTGTGGTAAACAAGATATTGCCTATTCAAGTTACTTATTAGAACAGTGCCAGATACTTGAAACCACTGAATCGTCAACTCTGAGTGCGCATGTAGCTGCACTTAGTATTGAAAGCATGATGAGTGGGCTATGGTTAGAATTCCTGATTGGTGCACCAGGGTTTAAACGACAGGAGTCAATTTCAACCGTATTTAGCTTGCTGGAACTTATCTACCCAGACAGGCGACCCAAAGTTGAAATTATTGGAGATCAGCGATAAATAGTGATCACTAATAATTCTATTATCTGCTTTAATTGCACCATTAAGAAGCTAATGCAGACTGAACAAATCTAAATTATATTATACTCTAGAACTATCAGTGGGAGAATTGACAACAGATTGATTTGTGATCACAATAAATTATTGTATTTGACACAAGCGCTTAATACTTGTCATTTTTAATAATAAGTGCTTTTGCAGTACGATATTGTCAAAATAAACCAGTACAGGGCTGTTCATACCTGATACTGCTTAGAATAAATTAATTTGAACAATGGCAGTATTGACAAGACTATAGATCTAAAACCTACTCCGGGAGGAAGTAATTATGAAGCTTAAATTGATTAAACAAGGGCTCTCCAAAGCTGGCACACTGACCAGCATTGCCGCTGCAGTAATGATAGTAGGATCGACTGCTGCATCTGCTGCTGGCACACTAAATGTGACCAATTGGGGGGAATATATTGGCGAAGAGACGATTGCCAATTTTGAAAAAGAATTCGACATCAAAGTCACCTATGATGCCTACGATTCGCAAGAGTCTGTCGATGCTAAATTGCTCGCAGGTAATTCAGGCTATGACGTGGTATCCCATGCATCATCGGCGGTTGCTCGATTAATACCAGCCGGCATATTACAACCGGTAGATAAGTCAAAGCTGCCCAATTTCAAGCATATGCGTCCTGAGATCATGGCTCAGCTTAGCAAAAACTGGGATCCTGGAAACCAACATATTGTGCCTTACATGTGGGGTACACATGGTGTCACTTACAATGAAGCGCTAGTAAAAGAAACCTACCCCGACGCACCGATTGGTTCGATGGATATGATATTTAACCCCGTTCACATGAAGGAACTGTCAAAATGTGGTGTCGCATTTCTTGATTCGCCAACTGATATTATTCCAATGGCACTCGCCTATTTGGGTCTCGACTCATCATCGACTAAAAAATCTGATTACAAAGAAGTAGAGTTGTTACTGAAACAGATCCGTCCTTACATCAAGACTTTCGACAACTATGCTTACCAAAGAATGCCGCAAAAGGAATTTTGTGTAGCAGTTACCTGGGGACCGGATGGATTGCTAGCAATGTCTGGTGCTGAAGAAGCCAACACGGGTGTCCTGCTCGACTTTTTCCTACCAGAAGGACAAGGCGCGGCAACCTTATGGGTAGATGGCTGGGTTATTCCTAAAGGTGCTAAAAATATTGAAAATGCGCATTTGTTTTTGAACTACATGATGCGTCCAGACGTTGGTGCAGCGGACAGTAACTACACCTGGTACGCGACAGCGAACGCAGATTCAGTTGAACTCATTGATGAAGCAGTCACTAGCAGTCCAGCGGCCTTCCCTACCGATGAGCAGGTAGCGCAAATGTATACGACAACACCTTTACCACCAAAAATGGAACGCATTCGTACCCGAGCATGGACCAGCTTTAAGTCAGGTAACTAAAATCATTTACCGGCAATGCCTTAACCTCTGACTCTATCAGTGTCTAAGGTCTACAAATGGGGTGATTGATTCTAAGCAAGTGTTAATCACCCCAAACTATCCCTGACTTTACTTGACTGGATCACTGAACCGGATCACCAAAAATGACTCAACAAGATAATTACGTCGATCGCCCCTGGATGAACCCTGAGGCAGAGCCTTTTATAAGAGTCCAGGGTATTACCAAAAAATTTGATGATTTTATTGCCGTCGACAATATCGACCTCGACATTTATAAAGGTGAGTTGTTCTCTCTATTAGGCGGCTCAGGTTGCGGTAAAACAACGTTACTGCGCATGCTAGCAGGCTTCGAGACTCCCAGCACTGGACGGATATACATCGACGGTGCCGATATGACTGAAATTCCGCCTTACCAGCGACCCGTCAATATGATGTTTCAGTCCTATGCTTTATTTCCGCACATGTCAGTTGAAAAAAATATTGCTTACGGGTTAAACCGTGAAGGTATAGACAAGCACGAAGTCAAAAAACGAGTTGATGAGATGCTCGAAATGGTGGAGCTTAGCCAATTTGGCAAACGCAAGCCACACCAGCTATCGGGTGGTCAGCGGCAACGAGTGGCACTCGCCAGAGCATTGGTCAAACAACCTAAAGTGTTATTACTCGACGAACCGCTAGGCGCTCTTGATAAACGACTGCGTGAGCAAACTCAATTCGAGTTAATGAATATTCAAAGTGAACTTGGCATTACATTCGTCGTAGTGACACATGATCAAGAGGAAGCCATGACACTGTCGACTCGCATAGCAGTAATGGATACAGGACGCTTCGTACAGACAGGCACTCCAACCGAAATTTATGAATTCCCCGAATCACGATTAATTGCCAGCTTCATTGGTAACACCAATATCTTTGAGGGTAGAGTTCAAGAAAACAGCACCGATCACATCACTGTTAAATCTAACAAACCCAATTGTGATTTACGCATCGACCATGGATCATCAGTACAGGAAGGCACAAAGGTTTGGATTTCTGTTCGGCCTGAAAAAATCAAACTGTCAAAAACACCACCTGATACCAAGGTACCCAATCAGCTGAAAGGTATCGTGTCAAATATTGCTTACCTCGGCAAACTTTCTACTTATCATGTGAAAGTTGATGGAGAAACCAATATCGAAGTTACATCTCCCAATCAGATTAGACCCAAAGACGTTTCTCACGCTATTGACTGGGATGACGAAGTATTTTTAAGCTGGGATGACTCAAGTGCGGCAGTGCTAACCAAATGAGCAATCAAAACAATTCTATGGTTGGTATCAATACCGACTACCATGAATTGTCACGCGCAAGTTTATGGCATCAATTAGGCCATAAATTACAGAAAAACTGGAAAAGCGTTATTATTTTCATTCCTTTTTTCTGGCTATTACTGTTCTTTCTAGCACCCTTTTTTATTGTTTTAAAAATCAGCCTGTCCGAAGCGACTATCGCCAGTCCACCCTATCTGCCAATGGTTTCATGGCTTGATGAAGGCATCATGCAGGTAAAGATCGTATTTGATAACTTTGCCTACCTTTGGGAAGATGATTTGTACGTTAATACCTATATCAATTCTGTTCGTATTGCAGGCCTATCCACCTTCATCTGTTTATTGCTGGGTTACCCCATCGCCTACGCCATCGTAAGAGCCCCACAGACCACAAAAAACATTTTACTACTGATGATTATCCTGCCGTTCTGGACGTCATTTTTACTACGAGTTTACGCCTGGATGGGGTTACTTGCAGATCAAGGTTCTATCAATGATCTACTTATTTATTTAGGCATCATCGATGAACCTATTCGCTTATTGTATACACAGTTCGCAGTCTATATTGGCATTGTTTATACCTATCTGCCTTTTATGATTTTACCGCTCTATGCCAATATGGAAAAGCTTGACCTAACTTTATTGGAAGCTGCTTCCGACCTAGGTGCAAAGCCGTTTACCACCTTTCTAACCGTAACCTTGCCTTTAACCATTCCCGGCATCATTGCTGGCTCGCTGCTGGTATTTATTCCTGCTACTGGGGAATACGTTATTCCTGATTTACTCGGTGGCGGCAATGTATTGATGATTGGCCGTGTTTTATATAGCGAATTTGCCTCCAACTTTGATTGGCCAGTTGCGTCTGCTGTCGCTATTGCCTTGCTGCTCGTATTGGTTTTGCCGATGATGCTTTACCAGCGTATTCAGGCGCAGGAAGTGGAGGTCAAACAATGAGTAACAATCACAAGCGCTCACCATTTCTGACGACTATGCTTTGCTTTGGCATGGCATTTCTTTACATTCCTATGTTCATGCTGGTTTTTTACTCTTTCAACTACTCGAAAATAGTGCCTGTGTGGGGTGGATTTTCGACTCGTTGGTACACTACTCTTTTTGAAAGTGAGGAAGTGTGGGAGGCTGTTGTTCTTAGTTTAAAAATCGCCTCGATCAGTGCTACCTTTGCAACAATACTTGGCACACTCGCCGGCATTGCGCTAGTTAGGTTTGGTCGGTTCAGAGGCCACACACTATTCACTGGCATGATCACTGCGCCATTGGTCATGCCAGAAGTCATTACCGGCTTGTCGTTATTGTTACTTTTCATCGCGTTGGATCAAGTATTTGGCTGGCCTGACAAGCGCGGTTTCACCACCATTACCCTTGCACACATCACTTTTGCGATGGCTTTTGTCGCTGTTATTGTCCAGTCACGACTGGTCGGTATGGCACAAGACCTTGAGGAAGCAGCCCAGGACCTAGGCGCTAAACCATTGCGTGTATTAATCGATATCACCCTGCCACTGCTGATTCCTGGCATGATGGCGGGCTGGTTACTGGCATTTACGTTATCTCTTGATGACCTAATTATCGCCAGCTTTGTCTCAGGCCCTGGCGCTGTAACGCTACCTATGCTGATATATTCTAGGGTACGTGTCGGGCTTACACCCGAAATCAATGCGCTCGGCACTATTATCATTGTTGTCGTTGCGATCGGCGTTTTACTCGCAGGCTGGTTAATGCTTCGCCAGCAAAAGCAACGTAAAATAGAAGAACAATCGTCTGGTGACTAGGGATCTGTCGGACTTAGCTCACCTAGTTATCAGGCCTAATTAGGCGTCCTAATTAGCTGACTTAAAGTCAGCATGACAATAAACTCATCATCAATAACTGGCTATTCCAAACCCCATCGAGCTACCCATGAAAAACTGGATAAAAAAAAATCAGATAACCGATATCGAGTGTATCGTTCCCGACCTTGCCGGCGCCGCCAGGGGCAAGATCGTACCTGCCTCAAAATTAATTGAGGGTGCTGAATTAAGGTTACCGCAATCTATT
Source organism: Urechidicola sp. (assembly GCA_047638435.1). Classification (GTDB taxonomy): domain Bacteria; phylum Pseudomonadota; class Gammaproteobacteria. Next base: position 1,951 of record JBLILW010000076.1, on the reverse strand, counting down.
TTTTTACAGGGCGTCAATGGACACTATCCCGATCTTTCAAAAGAAAAACTGCCTTGTGATGACGACATGTTATTGCTGCCCGACACGACAACGATTCGCCACTTACCTTGGGCAGATGTGCCAACAGCACAAGTCATCCATGATTGTGTCGACAAGTCTGGGAGCGCAATTACTTTCTCACCTCGTTATGTTTTGCGTAAAGTATTAGGCCTTTACCATGCCGAAGGCTGGAAACCCGTTATCGCACCTGAGCTAGAGTTTTATCTGGTAGCGGCCAACCCAGATCCAACACAGCCATTAACACCGCCCATTGACCGAACCGGTCGAACCGAAAAAGAAGGTCAATCCTATAGCCTCGAAGCGTTACATGAGTTTTCAGCGCTTTATAAGACACTGAATCAATATTGCGCTGCTCAGGATTTGAATGTTGACGGTCTGATCCACGAAGAAGGTATTGCTCAAATGGAAATCAACCTGCTACATGGCGACCCATTAGATCTGGCCGACCAAACCTTTTTATACAAACGAACTATTCGCGAAGCCGCGTTTGCGCACGGTTTATGCGCTACCTTCATGGCAAAACCATTAGAGGGCCAACCCGGCAATGCCATGCACATCCACCAAAGTATTGTCGACATGGAAACGGGCAAGAACCTGTTTTCGACCCCAGATGGAAAGCCAAACGATCTGTTACTGTCACATATTGCGGGTTTGCAGGAATACCAACCCGAGGCGATGGCTCTAATCACACCGACCATCAACTCATACCGCAGAATAGTTCGTGATATGGCAGCTCCCATTAACTATCATTGGGGCTACGATAACCGAACCACCGGATTTCGAATACCTGACAACAAGCCAAACTCGATGCGAATTGAGAACCGTCTATCTGCGGCGGATGTTAATCCTTATATAGCGATAGCGACTTCGTTAGCCTGTGGTTTCATTGGCATGAAACAGGGCTTAAAGCCATCCGAACCACTACTTGGCAACGCCTATGACGAACCCTTACAGGTCTCTCGTGATTGGTATGGTGCGTTACAACGATTATCCGATTGCGACGCATTGAATGATATCCTCGGCAATGAATTTATTGAAGTCTATACCGCAGTAAAAGAGGCTGAATTCGATGATTTCCTAAATCAGGTCACACCTTGGGAAAGAGAACATTTACTATCCAAAGTATAAGCCAGCTAAAAATAAGGACCACCGACAACCACTATGACACTTAAGCTATCTCAAGATCGTAGCGATACCAACGACTACCCTAACTCTTACTATCACGCTAGCCAGAACCGTGATTTAAAGCTAGTCCCACTCGACGGGTCAACTCAGGCCGACGTTTGCATTATTGGCGGAGGTTATACCGGGTTGTCCTGCGCGCTACAGCTTGCGAAGCAAGGCTATCGAGTGATATTGCTTGAGGCTCGAAAAATCGGTTGGGGGGCTTCTGGCCGAAACGGCGGGCAACTGGGCAGTGGACAGCGAAAGGATCAAATCGAGCTAACCAAAAAATTGGGTGCTGATACGTCCAAGCGCCTTTGGGAACTAGCCGAAGATGCAAAAGCATTGGCGAAACAATTAATTGAAGAGCATGGCATCGAATGCGACCTAAAACCCGGCATTGCCCATCCAAATCACAAGGCAGGCTATGACGATGACAGTCAAGAGTATGTTGACTTTCTACAACAAACATACCAATACGAAGACATTCAGTATCTCGATAAAAAAGCGATGGCTGATCTAGTTGGCAGTGATACCTATTATGGTGGCAGTTTCGATACCAGCGCCTCACATTTACATCCACTCAACTATGCACTCGGCCTTGCTGCAGCGGCCATAGAAAAAGGCGCCATACTGTATGAATCAACCGTTGTCGAAAGTTATCAGGAAGGCAAGGTCAATCGAGTAGTCACCAATCGTGGCACCATAGAAGCAACTTCTATCGTCA
>JBLILW010000075.1:0-10107 GCA_047638435.1 Urechidicola sp. | reverse complement strand
GCTATTGCCGATGCTACCACTCTTACTGAGGCTGGTTATGTTGGTGAAGACGTTGAAAACATCATTCAAAAGTTATTGCAAAAGTGTGATTATGATGTCGAAAAAGCTCAAACAGGTATTGTCTATATCGACGAAATTGATAAGATTTCAAGAAAGTCGGATAACCCATCGATCACTCGTGATGTTTCCGGCGAAGGCGTTCAGCAAGCATTATTAAAACTTATTGAAGGAACGGTTGCCTCAGTACCACCTCAAGGTGGTAGAAAGCATCCGCAGCAAGAATTTTTGCAGGTAGACACTAGTAAGATTCTATTCATTTGTGGTGGTGCGTTTTCTGGACTCGATAAAGTGATTCTGAATCGGTCTGAAAAAGGTGGTATCGGGTTTGGTGCTAGTCTAAAGAATGTAGAAAAAGAAAGACTATTTGGTGAAGTTATTAGTCAAGTAGAGCCAGAAGATTTGATTAAATACGGATTAATTCCAGAATTTGTGGGCCGATTACCAGTGGTTGCTACTTTAGAAGAGCTGGACGAAGAAGCGTTAATTAAAATTCTTACCGAGCCCAAAAATGCCATTACAAAACAATATCAAAAGATGTTTGAAATCGAAGGTTGTGAGATCGAGTTTCGCACTGACTCATTGAGTGCGGTAGCGAAAAAAGCAATGGAAAGGAAGACGGGCGCACGAGGCCTACGAACTATTCTTGAAAACACCCTGTTAGAAATTATGTACGACCTTCCTGCTATGGAAAATGTAAGTAAAGTTGTTGTCGATGCCGCTGTAATTGAAGGTAATGCACAGCCTTATGTTATTTATGAAGGTGGCGAAATGAAAAGAGTCGCTTCCGACGACTGAAGAGTCTGTTTATCCGATGAAATGCCCCTATTGTCAGGGTTGAAAAGGGCGGTATCAGACCCATATTAACCTGACACTTAAGTTTAGAGGCGTTTATGTCAGACATCGAAAATACCACGCTAGCAGAGCAAGAAAGTAATCAGTTAATTCCTGTTCTGCCACTTCGCGATGTTGTTGTTTACCCGCACATGGTGATTCCTCTATTTGTAGGGCGAGAAAAATCTATTCTCGCACTCGAAGCCGCTATGTCAGACAATAAGAAAATATTGTTACTGGCACAAAAAAATGCCGAGGATGACGACCCGTCCTCTAAAAACCTATATCAAATAGGAACTCTCTCCACAATATTACAAATGCTTAAATTACCCGATGGTACTATTAAAGTACTGGTTGAGGGTGGTGATAGAGTCCTTGTTAAAAGTATCTTAGAAACAAATGAATATTTCTCTGCATCCACTCAGCTTTTAGAAAAGCCAGTCCTGGCAGAAGATCGCGAAGCAGAGGTTCTGCAACGTTCTGTCCTCAACTTATTCGATCAATACGTTAAACTCAATAAAAAAGTCCCTCCTGAAATTCTAACGTCACTATCGGGCATCGATGATCCAAGTCGGTTGGCTGATACTATCGCTGCTCACATGTCATTAAAGCTTGACGAGAAACAGGAAATTCTTGAAATTCAGAATCCACGTGAACGCATTGAACACATCATGAGTAAGATCGAGGGCGAAATCGATTTGATGCAAATCGAAAAACGAATTCGTGGTCGAGTAAAACAGCAGATGGAAAAAAGTCAGCGTGAGTATTATTTGAACGAGCAAATGAAAGCTATTCAAAAAGAGCTAGGCGACATGGAAGATACGCCCAACGAAATTGAAGACCTGCAAAATAAAATTGAAAAGTCAGGTATGTCGAAAGATGCTAGAGAGAAGGCAGATTCTGAACTTAATAAATTAAAGATGATGTCACCCATGTCCGCTGAAGCGAGTGTGGTTAGAAACTATATTGATTGGTTAGTCTCAGTACCTTGGAAAAAGAAGTCGAAGATTCGTCGTGATCTCGCCCAAGCAGAAAAGGTGCTAGAAGAAGATCATTACGGACTTGAGAAAGTAAAAGAAAGAATTCTTGAATATCTCGCGGTTCAACAGCGCGTACAAAAATTGAAAGGGCCAATCCTATGCTTGGTTGGTCCTCCAGGTGTTGGTAAAACTTCTATTGGGCGTTCTATTGCAAGAGCCACCAATCGTAAATTTTCACGCATGTCACTTGGTGGGGTACGAGATGAATCTGAAATAAGAGGTCATCGACGAACTTACATCGGATCAATGCCGGGCAAAATTATTCAGAATTTATCCAAGGTTAAAGTTAGAAATCCGTTATTTCTGCTTGATGAAATTGACAAAATGGCAATGGATTTTCGTGGTGACCCTGCATCGGCCCTATTAGAAGTATTGGATCCAGAACAAAACAATACATTTGCAGATCATTATCTTGAAGTTGATTTTGATTTATCGGATGTTATGTTTGTCGCAACGTCTAATAGTATGAATATTCCGGGTCCATTATTAGATCGAATGGAAGTCATACGAATTCCTGGTTACACCGAAGACGAAAAACTGAATATCGCGATGAAATATCTGGTACCAAAACAGATAAAAGAAAATGGACTAAAGGAAAACGAAATTGTCATTAAGGAAGAGGCAGTTCTGGAAATTATTCAGCGTTATACACGAGAAGCTGGCGTCAGAAGTCTCGAGCGAGAAATATCAAAAATTTGTCGCAAAGTAGTTAAAGGTTTGTTGCTCGAACCAACTAGCAATAAGGTAACTGTTGATACAACGAATGTTGAAAAATATTTGGGTGTAAAACGTTTTCGCTTTGGCTCGGCTGAGGAAAACGATCAGATTGGTCAAGTGACAGGATTGGCCTGGACTGAAGTAGGTGGCGAGTTACTGACTATCGAATCTGCCGTTGTTGATGGTAAAGGAAAGTTTGTTCAGACAGGCCAACTGGGTGATGTCATGAAAGAATCAATTCAGGCAGCTCTAACGGTTGTTCGTAGTCGTGCACTTATACTCGGTATTAATCCTGAGTTTAACGAAAAAAAGGATATTCATATTCACGTGCCGGAAGGTGCGACACCTAAAGACGGTCCTAGTGCGGGCGTTGGTATGTGTACTGCCTTGGTATCTGCTTTAACGGGTATCCCAGTGAAAGCCAATGTCGCTATGACAGGTGAAATAACACTGCGTGGTGAAGTACTGCCCATTGGTGGTTTAAAGGAAAAATTGTTGGCGGCACATCGTGGTGGAATTACGACTGTTTTAATTCCGGAAGAAAATGAAAAAGATCTGGCTGAAATCCCGAAGAATATTATTGCAAATATTAAAATTATTCCAGTTAGATGGATTGAACAGGTGCTTGAAGTTGCTTTGGAACATCAGCCTACACCAATTGAAGAATCACTAGTTCCGACTAGGGAGCCTTCAAAAACTAAGGGTAAAGAGAAAAAGTCTTCCGGTGCTCGGGCACATTAAGCCAGTAAGTGAAAATATAAGGGTTTTTTTTGTTTTTTGCTTTATTTAGGTTGACCCTAAAGCTCTCTATTGGTTTAATTCGCACCTCTGGGAGAGTTGGTCAGGAAGATCGATTCCGTACACCAGTGGCAAAAAAATTTTAGAATAAAATAAATATAAAATTGACTTTTGCCAGCTGTCCGGAAACGGGATAGAGTCATTTAACTTAAACCAAATGGAAAAACGAATGAATAAATCAGAACTAATTGATGCAGTTGCAGGTGCCGCAGATTTAAGCAAAGCGGATTCAGCTCGAGCGGTTGATGGTGTTATCGCAGCGTTAACAGAAGCGCTTAAATCTGGCGACCAAGTAACGGTTGTGGGCTTCGGAACATTCCTAGTTCGCCAGCGTGAAGCACGTGCTGGACGTAACCCTAGAACCGGTGAAACTATTCAAATTAAGGCATCGAAAGTTCCTGCATTTAAGGCTGGTAAAGCTTTAAAAGACGCAGTAAACTAGCGCTCCTTTAGTGACTAGGGTGCTTAGCTCAGCTGGGAGAGCATCGCCCTTACAAGGCGAGGGTCGGGGGTTCGATCCCCTCAGCACCCACCAAAAAAGGAGTGGTAGTTCAGTTGGTTAGAATACCGGCCTGTCACGCCGGGGGTCGCGGGTTCGAGTCCCGTCCACTCCGCCAACTTAAAAAGCGCCCTTATTAGGGCGTTTTTTTTTACTTAAAATGTCCGCCCAACAAAGCGAAATATAATCATGTTGCAAGCGATTAGAGATAAGACCACAGGCTGGATAGCCTACCTGATAGTTTTTTTAATTTGCATTCCATTTGCATTATGGGGCGTTAATTCGTACCTAGGTGGTGGAGAAGCAATCCCGCCAGCAACCGTCGACGGCCAAACTATTTCGAAACAGAATTTTGATACTGCTTATGCTAATTACCGTCGCCAATTAGAGCGTGCCTTTGGTGGCAGTATTCCTGATTATTTAGCTAGTGAAAGCATATTGAAACAACAAGTATTAACACAATTAATTGAGCAGTCAGCACTCAGTCAATACGTCAATAAAAAATATTATCGTATCGGTGATGTCGAGTTAAATAAACTTATCCGCTCAATCGAAGCATTCAATACAGATGGGAAGTTTGACCCCAGCATTTATCAATCTCAGGTTGCTTCCCTTGGCTATTCTACTGCAAGCTTTGAGCAAGAGTTTAGACGTAGTCAATCAATAGAACAGTTACAGACTGGACTTGTTTCTACTGCCTTCACTGTGGCCTCTATTAAGAAAAAACTGACTAGTCTGGAAAACCAAACGCGAAAAGTTCGTGTGTTAACCCGGCCAGCCCAAAATGAAAAAATTGAAATAGGCCAAGCAGATATTGAAGACTATTATGAACATAATAAACCGCACTTTATGACCACTGAGCAACTTCGAATTGACTATATTGAGTTGAGTCTAGATGGTATTAAATCTTCCATAGAGGTAACAGATGAGCAGTTACTTGACCGATATGAACAATCTAAAAGCTCTTTTAGTACGCCAGAATATCGAGCAGCCAGTCATATTTTACTTACGATTGATGCCGATGCATCGGATGAAGACAGCGACGCAATACGTCTTAAACTGATAGGACTTCGAGATAAGATAATACAGGGTGGAAATTTTAGTGATGCTGCTAAGCAGAGTTCTGAAGACCCCGGTTCGGCGCCAAGTGGAGGTAGTCTGGGTGAGATTGAACGAGGAATGATGGTTAAGCCATTCGAAGATGCATTATTTGAATTAGCAGTAGGAGACTTGAGTGAGCCCGTCAAAACCTCTTTTGGGTGGCATCTTATTCAACTCGACGAAGTATCTGGTGGAGAAACGAAGTCTTTCGACTCAGTCAAATCAGAACTAGTTGACGAAATAAGGACTGAAACGGCAGAAAGCAATATTTTTGATTTATCGGAAGGACTTGCAAACCTTGCTTATGAGCAGTCAAACTCATTAGTGCCAGCATCAGAAGCGCTTGGCTTGCAACTGCAAACCTCCGATTGGTTTGATATAAGTTCTGGCGAGGGCATTGCAAGCGAATCAAAAATCAGAAGTATAGCTTTCTCTGATGATGTTTTTAGACAAGGTCTTAATAGTGAGGCAATAGAATTGTCTGATAATCGTGTTGTTTTTCTTCGGTTGAATGAACACAAACCTGCGGCACAAAAGGGAATTGATGAAGTCTCTGAACAGATTGACGTAATTATTCGACAGAGAAAAGGGCGTGAAGAAAGTAAAGAGGTTGGCAAGCAGGCATTGGCTGCGTTGTCGAGTGGTCGATCCCTGGATGATATTGCAGGTGATTGGAGCGCTTCCATTGTTGATAGTGGTTTTATCGCTCGAGATACTAGCGAGTTGGATATCGAATTAGAGCGACTTGCTTTTGCAATGGATAAACCTGATAGTGTAGAACAGTATGAAGGTATGTCACACCCTGATGGCCGCTATTCAATTGTCGAATTGTCCGCTGTATTGGCAAATGATTCTGACCAAGATGTTGACAAAGTGAAAGCATTAACTGCCTCGAAAGCCGCAGCTGAATATCAAGCAGTTCTTAAACTATTAGCTAGCCGAGCAGAGGTAGTTAGAACGTCACTCGATGATCTACAGTAAATATTTTTTTATAGGTTAGTTATTTAAGCAAAGTCATTACCCTTCATTAAATGCAAAACCAGCATAATTTTTTTATGCTGGTTTTTCGTGTTTTCAGTAATACCTCACCATATGAGCTTTAATTTCTTCTCGCTTATTGTTTCCAAAACAGTTTAACTTACTAACTCATTATGCGGACTGCATGAGTGGTCAAGGTAACTGCTATTTTATTTCGCTTTCTTCAGGCTCTACTTAGTCAGAACCACTATGAGTGTTTTTGCTAAAGTCGTATTTTATATTTCGGTTAAGAATAGTGTATCTGGAAATATCATTTATTGACCTAATTTCTCTAGGCTATAGTACGCAACAGTTTTGTAATGGCTCATAGGTAAAAGATGTACGCATATAATCAGGTAGATCAGACTTTGGTGGATGAACGAGTTAGCCAATTTCGTGATCAAACCGCTCGCTTCCTTGCTGGAAAGCTGGATGAAGACGTTTATAAGCAATTGCGTTTACGAAATGGTTTATATGTGCAGCGACATGCACCCATGTTACGCGTGGCGGTGCCCTATGGTGTATTAGGCTCGAATCAAATGCGGACCTTAGCCAATATTGCTCGTACCTATGACAGGGGTTATGCCCACGTTACCACTAGGCAGAATTTTCAGTTTAATTGGCCGACGCTTGAGAGTGTGCCTGACATTCTTTCGGATTTGGCCAAGGTGCAAATGCATGCCATCCAAACCAGTGGTAACTGTATTCGCAATGTGACATCCGATCCATTGGCAGGTGCTGCAGCTGATGAAGTAGAAGATCCACGAGTCTGGTGTGAAATTATTCGTCAGTGGTCTACCTTACACCCTGAGTTTTCATATCTACCCCGAAAATTTAAGTTCGCTGTCACCGGTTCCTCTGAAGACAGAGTTGCGTCGCAGGTACATGATATAGGTCTGCAAGTATTACGTAATGATGTGGGCGAAGTTGGTTTCAAAGTGTATGTTGGTGGCGGAATGGGGCGTACACCTGTTATCGGTAAGGTGATTAGAGAATTTTTGCCTCGCAACGACTTTTTAAGTTATCTAGATGCTATTTTGCGCGTCTATAATCTCTATGGTAGAAGAGACAATATATATAAAGCTCGTATTAAGATTTTGGTTAATGCCATTGGTATCAATAAGTTTCGAGACATGGTCGAAAAAGAATGGTCGCAGATTCGTGATTCAGAATTGAAGCTTAGTGATTCCCGAATTCAGACAGTGACAGACGCTTTTAATTTTCTTCAATATGAGACGTTACCAGTAACGGATAAAGATCACGAACAACAGTTATTGAGTAATCCATTATTTGCATCTTGGTATCGTCAGAATACCAGAGCACATAAAAAGTCTGGTTATCGAATAGTTTATGTTTCACTCAAGGGCCACGGACAGGCCCCAGGAGACGTGACTGATTTACAAATGGATGGAATAGCTGATCTTGCTGATCAATATAGTATGGGCGAAATCCGAACTACTTATTCACAAAATATGGTATTAGCTCATGTTGAACAAACTTATTCATATGAGCTGTGGCGTAAACTGAATAAATTTAAATTAGCAACGCCGAATATTGATACCGTAACTGATTTGATTTGTTGTCCAGGTTTCGATTTTTGTAGCCTGGCGAATGCGACATCTATTGATGTTTCAGAAGACATTATGGCGCGATTCGAAAAACTAGATCGGCTGTACGATGTTGGTGAATTGCATATAAAGATTTCGGGGTGCATGAATGCCTGTGGCCATCATCATGTTGGACATATCGGTTTGCTTGGTGTTGACAAAAAAGGGGAGGACTGGTATCAAATAACCCTCGGTGGTTCGGCATCAAACGACACCGCGCTGGGCAAAGTACTGGGCCCTTCTGTAGAGAAGAGTAAGGTAGGCGATGCCGTTGAAACAATCATCGACGTCTACCTTGAGTTACGTCTTCTTAATGAACATTTTCTGCAGACACTCGCACGTGTTGGACGTGGTCCTTTTAAGGAGCAGGTTTATGCCGATAGTCATTAACAACCATCAGGTCATTGATGATGAGTGGGTAGATTTAACCAGTGAATGCAATAGCCTAAGCCTAGAGGTCGGTTCGAAAGTTATTGTTAGTCTAGATAGACTCAAAAAAGAGTTTGATCAGTTAAAAACCAAATCGCAAGAACTCTCGGTGATGCTGAGTGAGACTGATTCAGTCGAAGATATTTTGCCGTTTCTGAACGATTTACAAATGGTTGTTTTGCAGTTTAAGGTTTTTGCCGATGGGCGCGCTTTTAGTCAATCAAAACTACTTAGAGATCGTCATTCCTATAAGGGTCAGATACGGGCCGTAGGTGACGTGATACGGGATCAATTATCATTTATGCAACGCTGTGGGTTCAGTCAGTTTCAGCTGGCAGAGACCGAGGACGTTAATCAGGCTATTCATGCGTTTAGTGATATCTCGAATAGTTACCAACCTTAGTTAGTGCCAGCAACAAATCAGTTGTTTATTTTTTTGAGACATTTATTAGTCGTGAAATAACTGGTTTAACACGTCAAGTTTGAAGGGGCGGCCTCGTTCGTTGAGCGAGGTGCCTACTATTCTTGCCTTTAGTATCTGTTTAGAATCTTCTTTTCGGTAGATATCTTGCAAGAACTCGAAACGTACTTTTGATATTTGCTGAATAATGCTACACACTTCGAAGTGATCGCCACTTTTTAGCGAATTTCGATAGTCTAGTTCGGCTCTAATTACGACCAGATTAATTTTATTGGTCGCCATCTCAGCAAAATTAATGCCCTTAGATAATAAGAATTCGTGCCGAGCATGCTCAAGGTAGTTCTGGTATACGCCGTTGTTGACCACGCCCTGCATATCGCATTCATAATCTCTTACTTTAAATTTAAGACGGTGTGTGTAATTCATATTGTTTTATTCAATTTATTTAATTAAAAATGCGCCGGATTGGTATGTAGGAGGTTTTTTCTGGATAGTTGTTATTAATCAAGATGACAGCTAAAGCTGTGGGAAGATGTTAGATCCCGAATTTTAGGCTCTTCGATCTTGCAAATTGGCATAACCTTAGGGCATCGTGTATGAAAACGACAACCAGAAGGCGGGTTAATTCCAGAAGGGATATCGCCCAGTAATATAAGTCGCTTAGCTTTATTATGGGGATCAGGAACAGGGATCGAGTCTATCAATGACCTTGTGTAAGGATGCTTTTGGCTTTTATAAATCGTTTCGCTATCAGCGGTCTCGACAATTCCCCCCAGGTACATGACTGCTACTCGATCGGAAAAGTGTTTTACGACTGCTAAGTCGTGAGAGATAAACAAGTAGGCCATATTAAACTCATCCTGTAAATCGAGTAGTAGGTTGATAATTTGACTCTGTATTGAAACGTCTAAAGCTGATACTGCCTCATCACATACTATCAGCTCTGGGCGTAGAGCAATGGCCCGAGCGATACCAACTCGCTGTCGTTGACCACCTGAAAACTCAAATGGATAACGTGAAGCTGAGTTCGAGGGTAGGCCGACCAGGTCAAGTAGTGTTTTTATCTGTTTCAAACGCCATTGTCGGTCACCGATACGATGAATTACAAAGGGTTCAGTCAGAATTTGTTCGATGGTATGGCGTGAATTGAGGGACTCCAGAGGGTCTTGAAAAATCATTTGTACGGCTTTACGATATTGTTTTCTTTCAGATCTATTCTGAGTATTGATATCGAGTTCATTAAATAATATTTGTCCTTGGTCAGGTTGGTAGAGATTGACTAAGCAACGTCCGAGTGTTGACTTACCACAACCTGATTCACCCACTAACCCCAAGGTCTCACCCGGTTGGATAAATAGGCTGACGTCATTAACTGCCTGATTAAAGTTTTTTGCGCGCATGAATAGCCCTTCTTTAACCGGAAAGGATTTTTTTAAATTGCGAATTTCCAGTAACGGTGAAGCCATTAATTTTTCCTATCTCTTTGGATATTCTGCCAAGCAAAACAACTCACCTGATGGCTATCACTTATTAGCTCGAACTCTGGTGCAGATTTGGCGCACTTGGCAAGACGATGCGAGCATCGAT
>JBLILW010000074.1:0-10131 GCA_047638435.1 Urechidicola sp. | reverse complement strand
CTTAAAACCTCCAATAAAAGTGCAGCGGTATTAAAAGACTTTATTTCAATATTGATCGGCATTTTGCCCCAGAATAAATCGAGCACTTGTTTTAATTTGGGCACCGGCTCGTTGTTAAGTAGCCTAATGCCGGATGGTTTTTCGACTGCTGAAAAAAGCCCAGGTTTACCTGTCAAACGCTCTAATTCGTGGTCATGTATCACCCATAATTCGCCATTTTGTTGATGAATATCCAGTTCAATCGCATCTATATCAAGCGATAAAGCCAGCTTGAAGCCGCTCATGCTATTTTCGAATTTTTCACCGGCTGCACCTCTGTGACCTATAATGAAAAAGTCTTTCATGCTGTTTGTCTCTATTATGTTTTCGATATGTGTCGAGTGTTGGGAAAGTTTGACTGACTATACTTTGATCAAAATATTTTGGAAGGTTTTTGCTTTGAAACAGGCTGGAATAAATATCGTATACATGTTGTGTATAGTTGAATTACAATTTTAATACAGTTAATTAAGCAACTCGACATGTATAAAGATCAGCTCTATCTGGATTTAAAAAAGAAAATATTAGCCATGGTTTTGGAACCGGGTGAGTCATTGGATGAAAAGTCGTTGAGTGAGCAATATTTGATTTCACGGACACCGTTGAGAAATGTATTTGGCCGGCTGGCAGGTGAGGGCTTTCTCACCTTGGTGAGTAACAAGGGCACTTCCGTATCATCGATGAATCATAAAACGATGCGAGACTTTTTTTATGACCGCGCCGTTGGTCTACGCCTCTATTGGGAGACTAGCTGCCGAAAATGCCAAAGCAAATCAAATTGAAGTGATGAAAACGACCAACGAGAATTTTAATCAGTCGATTAAAAATAATGATCCACTCGAGGTCATTTATTGGAATGTTCAATTTCACATTATCATGGGTGAAATGGCCGATAACGCTTATCTAAAACCAAGTTACGACAGACTATTGATTGACCATGCTCGAATTAGTCAAACATTCTATCGTCCACGTGATCCAGACATACAGCAACGGATGGAGGATGCCAGTGGTCATCATCAAGGAATGATCGTGGCTATTGAAAGTGGTGACAGCAAAGTAATGGTCGAATTGATTTTGGCCCTTTGGGAGTTATCAAAAGACAGGTTTGATAATTATGTTCGCTCAGACCCATTACCAATCGAATCCATAGCCTAAAAAAACCAACCTAGAGATTTTAAAATGAAATTTGAAGGTATTTACACACCGATAATAACGCCTTACAGAGATGATTTTAGTATTGATTATGATCGCCTAAGTGACGTAATCGAGTTTTTAATTGAAGCTTGTGTCCACGGCATTATATGTGCCGGTACAACGGGTGAATATTACGCCCAAACTAAACAAGAACGATTCGATTTGATGCATTTTGTGCAAAAGAAAATTGCTGGTCGTGTCACTTATATTGTCGGCACGGGTGCCATTCGTACTGAAGAGGCAATAGAATTTGCACAAGAAGCTTTCAGCGCAAAAGCCGATGCGATTTTGGTGGCATCGCCTCCTTATGCGGTGCCGACTGAAACAGAAGTTGCACTGCATGCGCTTTCGATTGATCAAGCTGCCAATTTACCGATCATGCTTTATAACTACCCTGGCCGAATGGGTGTGAATATGGGTAAAGATTTTCTCGATCGAGTGAGCCAGTCGTCTAATTTTTGTGCGATCAAAGAAAGCTCTGGCGATGTGAATCGAATTCATGATCTGGCTCATGACTATTCTCATATTCAGTTAGCCTGCGGTATGGATGATCAAGCCCTCGAATTTTTTGCCTGGGGAGCCAGATCCTGGGTTTGTGCGGGGTCTAACTTTGCACCAGAGGCACATATCGCTTTGTACCAGGCTTGTGTTGTCGAGGGTGACTTCGATAAAGGACGACGGATCATGTCAGCGATGCTGCCATTGATGCGGGTGTTGGAACAGGACGGCAAGTTTATTCAATGTATTAAGCATGGTATGACGGCTCGAAACCTGCCAGTCGGCCCACCTCGCAAACCGCTACAAAGTCTTAATGACTATGACAAACACCAATTAGATCAAGTGATTAACCTAATGAATACAAAAGTTAATCAAATTCTTGAGGTTAAATAACTGTGCTAAAAGTTTTAGGTATTGAATATGATCTGTCAATTGAGGCGCTACTGATATTACTGACAAGGGTGGCGGCCTATTTAGATAAAGTAAAGATCCTGTTAGAGGTGGGCAAAGCTGAAGGATGGTCTATCCTTAAGACTATGGAATTTGTTGATTGCTAATGGTTGATGTAATTCAATCTCCTCCTGATCAAGGTGTGAGCGGTTGGGCTGCTATTTTGCTTAACCGTGAACCGCACTCACCTTTAGAAGACGATATAGAGGCTGACTATTTAATTGTTGGGGCTGGGTTCGCAGGGTTAACAGCAGCTCGGCGATTAATGCATTTAGACCCAACTGCTAAAGTTGTTATTGTTGAAGCTTGTCAGGTGGCAGAAGGCCCTTCTGGGCGCAATTCTGGGTTCATGATTGATTTGCCGCATGTATTGTCATCCAACAGTTATGCCGGTGTTTTAGACCACGATCGAAGTGATATCCGCATGAACCGGGCAGCGATTAGTTTTGCGAAGTCGATGGTTGATGAGTTTAAACTATCTAAAGCAGTGTTCGATCTGTGTGGTAAGTGGAACGCGGCAGCAACTAAAGGAGGGCTAAAGCAAAATGCTAGTTATAGCGCTCATCTAGATAGCTTAAATGAACCTTATGAGTTTTTTAATGCCGCTCAAATGTATGAGTTAACTGGATCAAATTACTATCAAGGTGGGCTGTGGACACCAGGCACTGCCATTTTTCAACCAGTGCAATACATTGCTGGCATCGCGGATGCTTTGGCAAATTTACCACTGTGTAAATTGTATGAAAAGACGCCAGTTGTTTCCCTTAATAAGGTTGCTGATCAGTGGATTGCGAAAACTAGCAGGGGCTCTATTCGAGCCAATAAGGTTATTTTGGCCGTTAATGGATTGATCGAAAACTTCGGCTTTTATGAGAGACGTTTGATGCATATTAATTTATATGCCTCTATGACTCGAGCGTTGAAGATTGACGAAATAAACCGTTTAGGTGGCGCAGATGCTTGGGCATTTACACCAGCTGACCCGCTTGGCTCAACCGTAAGGCGGATCAATGGTGCCGGCGGGCATCGATTGCTAGTGCGTAATCGCTGTACTTATGACCCGACATTAACCTTGCCCAGTGATCGCCTGTCAAAAATTGCTGCCGATCATAACAGGTCTTTTTATAGACGTTTTCCAATGCTAAAAGACGTTTCTATGGAATATCGATGGTCGGGACGTTTATGCCTTAGCCGGAATAATGTCTGGGCAATAGGTGAAGTTGCTGAGGGTTTGTTTTCTGCTTGTTGTCAAAATGGATTAGGCGCCACAAAAGGCACGATTGCTGGTGTGGTGGCTGCCGAAAAAGCGAGTGGGAAAATAGCTGATTCGCAGATACCAGATTTTGTTCAGCAAGATTTACCTAAAAAATTATTACCTGAGCCCTTAATGACATTAGGTGCGCGCGGGTATTTAAAGTTTAGAGAGTTTTGTGCTGGTAAAGAGTTATAGTGGGTAAATTGATGGCTAGCCAGTTATAGTTCATCTGGAATAGCCTGGCTGGGAAAGAGACATACTAAGACTATTTTCTCATGATGAATTTTGTGTCGGGTGGACGTTTAGTTGTGGTTTCTTGATCACCTAAATTTAATATTTGATGCGGGTCGAGCAAAAGCGGGTATTAAAAATTGAGCTTTTTCTAAGCCTCTATCTGAAAGAGGGTTTCCTGATAACTATTGGTTTCGGAGTAGCGCCAAAGACCGGTGAGGATTTTGACGACATGGGGAAAAGATTCAATAGCCGCTGGCGTATCCGTACGCTTGAGTATTTCAATATTTTTAAACAACTGTTGAGCAATTACTGGATTAATGAATCTGTTATCTATCGTCTGTGTCCCAAAAGTACCCTATTATTTGGGGAATCTACAATATCTTTTATGGCCATAACTTCCTGGCATCCTTTCGATAGATATATTGCATAATCTACCCATAAATAAGAGAGAGTTATGACATGGATCAATTATAAGGTAGTTTGACTAGGGTGTTTTCAATTCAGCAGGAATGGCAGGTTGCTGAATATTCTTACTAGTCACCTAATTTTATTAGCGTCGAAGATCAAAAATAT
This sequence comes from Urechidicola sp., assembly GCA_047638435.1. GTDB lineage: Bacteria > Pseudomonadota > Gammaproteobacteria. Next base: position 5,888 of record JBLILW010000074.1, on the reverse strand, counting down.
GGCCGACATAAAAAATGGGCGTGTTCTTTAACTGTTAGATTGAGAAAACTGACATTCAGATCAAATACTTAGGTTGAATCACACTTCAGGATGGGTTGCTCCGCACAAAAAAAGCTTGGGTTGGGCGACAAAGAATAGAAGTGGTAAGATTTTCACCGATTGCGCTAGGGGTCTGTCGGACTTAGGTAATCGTAGCGAGAGGAATTATTTTTGATTAGGAAATTTTAATCGAATGAGGTAAATAGTTGTTCTATTTAACGAATTGGGTCGGAAAATCTGGCCAAAATGATTTTCCCGCAGTAGATTAACTCTGAGTTCGACAGGCTCCCAGACAAGCTGTTTCAGATCAAAATCCTTGTATTAGCCTTTTTAAAACTGCCCTTTGAAAATAAACCCAATGAAGCCATCCGAAAAATATCAAAAGTTTTTGAATTCAGGTGAATTCTATGCTGATGATTCACAACGCCATGCCATAGGCCAATTGGATGAGTTACAGGCAGCATTAATTGATCAACCTGTAGAAACGAGCAACTGGTGGCAAAGGTTGACAGCATCTAGCACGACTACAACCACACCCACCGGCTTGTATTTTTGGGGTGGTGTTGGCCGAGGCAAAACTTTTTTGATGGATATTTTCTATCAGTGCCTACCATTCGAAGAAAAGGGTCGATTCCACTTTCATGCCTTTATGAATCAAATTCACCATTCTCTAAAGCAGCTGTTAAATACCCCTAATCCTTTAGAAGCTGTTGCGAAAGATCTTGCTGGTGATATGAGAGTGCTCTGTCTAGATGAATTTGTGATTACCGATATAGCTGATGCAATGATCCTGTCTGGCTTGTTAAAGGCACTGTTTGAACAGGGCGTTGTGCTTGTTACGACGTCTAATTGTGAACCAAATGATTTGTATCGCAATGGATTGCAGCGCGTCAGGTTTCTGCCTGCTATTGATTTAATTTCGAAGCAATGTCATGTGGTGAACCTGGATGGTGGAAAGGATTACCGTTTAATGGGTTTGCAGCAAATGCATTTATATACCGTGCCACATTCGCAGGCTGCACTCGATGAGGTGAGCCTCTATTTGTCAGAACATGTGCAACCAATACAGTTGAACTCTGAACGTTTGAACATCAATGGACGCGAGCTTAGCTTTCAGTTTTGTTCGGAAGATACGGTTTGGTTTAGTTTCAATGAACTGTGTAAAACCAACCGAAGTCAGACTGACTACCTTGAAATAGCGCGTTTATTTAACACAGTAATTTTAACGGATATTGAACAAATGAGTCATTTAACAGATGACATTGCGAAACGGTTTATTTTACTCATCGATGTTTTATATGATCATCATGTCATCTTAATTTGCACTGCGTCGGTGTCGGTTGACCGACTTTACCAGGGAAAGAGACTTTCTTTCGAATTTGAGCGAACAATAAGCCGCTTAATTGATATGCAATCGGAACAGTATTTGACTCAGGCGCATACGCTTCAATAGAGCGCCCTCAAACCACTCAACAAGAAGGCTTACCAGGAAAAGTCTGCAATCAGGCCCGCATGATCTGAGAAAGGGTAGTCGATTTCACTAAACCAAATACGCTTTAATCGAGGCTTAAATTGCTGATTGATGAGCATGTAGTCAATTATTTGTTTCTTTTTTCGGTAAATATAGGAATAACGCTCTTTGTGAGGTATGCGTTGGGTTAGATCGATTAGGTCATTCTGGATTAAGTCCTGGCTCGACAGTTCAGTGTTTCTATTATCTGGCTTCCCCATAATGGTGCCCACCACGTCTATGTATCCATCCGGTGGAGATAAGGCATTTAAATCACCTATGACCATAAGTGATTGTCCAGAGTAGTTACGTTGATATTGAGCGATCCAGCTGGCTACCGCGGATGCTTGCTGCAACCTTTTAGTTCGAACTCGATGGCCTTTGGACTTTGATCGTATACCTATCATTGAACGTAAATGAAGGTTGAGAACAGCAACACAGTTGATCTGCTTGCAAACCAGTATCAATAACGGTGGGCGTGAGAAGAGGGGGCTATTACCGTGAGCCAATGTGCTTTTTTTAAATAACTGTTTTACTGATTTAACTTGGTACTCTGATTTGATTAAAAAGCCAATGTCCATGCCGGATAAATCATTACCTTCCTTCAAAACGGCTTTGTACTGAACGCCGCTAGTTTTCTGGATACGGTGGATTAGTTGGTTCAGTGTATTGATGTTTTCGATTTCCTGGAGCGCCAGAATGTCAGGTAGTTCGAAATCAGTAATGATTTTTTGAGCGGCTAGTGTCGTTTTTTTATGGAATTTTTTAGTGGGCAGTACAACCTCGTACTTTTTGCCATTATCAACGTCGTCAAATAGGCGATGCATGTTTTGGCTGACAATTCGAAATGAATCGCTCGCTAACGCTTGTCCGGCCAAGATTGTCCATAAGAGTACCCATATAAGCACCCGTATATAAGTAACAAAAATCGGGCTTAATCGTTGGTAGGGGCTTGAAGAAATAATGGTATAAATTGTAGTATTAATCGGCGGTTGTCTTTTGAATACAGTCTGTCCATTGCTCAAATAACATAACCGTACTCGCTGCAATCACCGATCGAGCGTCTAGAGACCGGTTAAATACTGTTTCGGCTTCCAGGGTTTGGCTTAGGCCTCCGGCTTCTTCGTTGAGTAAAACACCAGCGGCGTAATCCCAGTATTTTTCTTTCCCGTGCAATAAAAGCTGTACTCTGCCTGCTGCTAACCATGCCCACTCGAGCGCACAGCTGCCGACATTACGCTGAGATTTGTATGGTGGTTGTTGAATTAACGATAGCTTGATTGGGATTGATAGACGCTTGAAATCCACAAATGCAATCGATTGTTTCAGTGTGTTGGGTTGTTCAGGCCGGCATATTTTTTGATTATTAACCCACATACCCTGGCCCTTTAGGGCAGAGAAAAACTCACCACGCATGGGATCGTAAATAATCGCCAATACAATTTCATTTTGGCTAATTAGGGCTAATGAAACTGAAAATAGTGGCAGTGTGTAATGATAGTTGTTAGTGCCATCTACGGGATCCAGGCACCAATAGTCTTGATTTGAATTTAGAACGCTGAGTTGTTCTGGCTCGGTCAATTCTTCGCTGAGCAATAAAATATCGGGATAGTGTAGTTTTAATGCAGTATCCATTGTTTTTTGCATCTCAAGATCGGCCTCAGTCACAATCGAGCCATCCGATTTATAGCTAGCAGTTGATTGGGCGTAATACTTAAGGAGTGTTAATTTTGAAGAATCCTTAATGACATTCTGGATGATAGTGATATCTTCGAAACTATAGTCAGGGTTGATCACTGGTTTATTCCACTTCCACTTCTATTTCAATTGGGTTGTTGTTTATTTGAGCTTGAAATGGTTGAATGAATATAATCAAGCTAGACTAAGTTGTACTATATCCGATTAGCTGTTTAGCCGTTACCGAAAATTATCTTGTCACCGTGAAATAAATGTCTCAAATTCAATCAAAAGATACGCCCTACTTTCTGACAAAGCAGACTGCTAACCTGCAGGAAGACTTTGGCAGGGAGATAAAAAACGGAGCTTCATTGTTTTTGCTGTATGGGGAGGAGGGCGTAGGTAAGACTCGTCTTTTGAAGGCGTTGTTATCAACCAGACTTAATGAACTTCGAACACACTGGATAGATTGCAAAGAGAGTGTCGATGAGGCTAATGCGCCAACGGAGTTGGGTTCGGTGTTAGAGCGTACACTGGATGCTGCAGCCATTGGTGATGTAATTGTCGCCGACCATTTTGAATTAGCGACCAACAAAATAAAACATCAACTTTTGCTAAGTTGGTCGACTGATGGTCTTGATAAAAAATTCAGCCTTATTATAGCCACTGGCCCATCAGGGCTTAAAGAAGTTCGCAATTTGGCCACTCAATATCGGGTGCATGTAAAGAGTTTTCAGTTATTACCATTAACGCGTGTCGAAATTGATGACTATTGTGCCTGTACATTATTTCCATCGTTGCCGCGAGGCCCATTGTCGATGCCGAAACAGTCACGTCTGGCACTAAACGAAACACGTGGTGTGTTCAGTAAGGTGCGTGATGTGGTTGAGCAGCAAGGCGATCATATCTCTACGCAGTGGCCGCCTAGTTCTCCGTCTATGCTTAAACCGACACTAGTTGTTTTTGGTTTGACCATAATGTTGTTATTGGTTGGCCTTGTTTATTATTTTATGCCAGTTGCTTCAGTTGAACCCTTATCATTAAATCAGCAAGAGAAGAAGAGGGAGAGGGTTGAATTAGCTCTGCCAGCTCATAATTTGACTAACCGGGAGCCTGCGGTTGTTGAAGTGGATAAGCCTAAAATCCCATTAGCACTAGAATCAACGAAAATGATTCAGGTTCCTGCGATTGCTGAACCGGCTGAAGCTGAACTTGCTCTCGTCGAGACAACTGGTAGCTCACTTATTAATCAGCAAGCATTAAGCAAAACGGAACTAGCTGAAGCAAGTAAAGCTGAAGTAAGTAAAGCTGAAGTAAGTAAAGCTGAAGCAAGTAAAGCTGAAGCAAGTAAAGCTGAAGCAAGTAAAGCTGAAGCAAGTAAAGCTGAAGCAAGTAAAGCTGAAGCAAGTAAAGCTGAAGCAAGTAAAGCTGAAGCAAGTAAAGCCGAAGTTGAAGCTGTAAAATACGAGTATCTGATTGATATTGTTGGTGAAGAGCCTTATTCAGATTGGTTTAAGGCCGAGTTAACACGCTCACGAGACTGGTTTGAAGCTAGTGAGAAAAGTCATGCTACTATTCATCTGATCTCCATCAGCTTGGGTAGCGAGACTGATGACGCTTATCTTAATTATGTCGAGAAGCTACAAAAAAAAGGGGTTGATATATCGCAGTTACGAGTTTATGTCAGCCGGGTTAAAGAAGATGCGATTTTTGGCATTGTTTTTGGTGATTACGACAGTCGGGAAGCAGCTCGTAAATCGATAGCCAATTTGCCATCGGAGTTTAGAGCCAATCAACCCTTTCCGCGGTCACTAGGTGGTATCTGGGATGAAATTAGTCAATTGTGACCAATGTTTGCATTATCTACTTTTGACAGTCAACATTGTTCCCAGGGCAAGCCATCAAAGCGCCATCCACCGATTGCGCTGCGTTGATGTTTATCATTTAGGTCGCCTTCGAAGCCCTGCTCGATGTTATAAACACGGTTAAAGCTTTTCTCAACGAGTAGGTTGCCCGCTTCTTCAGAGCGCTTTCCACTGCGGCAAATCAACAGAATAGGGGTTGCGTTATGCCCCGATCCGTCAAACACACCGCCCAGCATTAGCCGCCGGGTATCTCTGACAAAGTTCGGGTTTATCTCCCAATCGGGTTCTTCTATCCAGGGAATGTTAACTGCGCTAGCCGGATGACCAATAAACAAAAACTCCATTTCAGACCTGACATCGATAAAGATGACGCGCGGTTCTTTTTGAATGAGCTCCCAGCCTTCAATTGGACTAATATGGGTGACTGCCTGGTTTGTCATAACGTCCTCGGTTGATGCATGGAAAAAGAAGTTCGAAAATAATGTCTGAAAAAAGAAGTTTGTTTAGTAACCGCTTGAGATTCAATCAAGTCAATTGAACCCTGACGAATATTCGTCTCTACTTTTAAACTAAGTTCGTGTTCATCCTGGTCAGGTTTGCTAGAGAATGCTGAATGTCACCCTGACGTGGCTCGGCTCGAGAAACCTCAAAGTGACTGCCAGTCATCTCTTAACAGTACGGCAATTAGATCTAATAATGTTGTTTGTTGTCAAGTTGCAATATTGCAAGCACCCGTCGCCGATCTCGTTAATGCCGCGACATTGGCGCGAGCAATATCACTGACTAAGATAAAGTTT
>JBLILW010000073.1:0-10173 GCA_047638435.1 Urechidicola sp. | reverse complement strand
GGATATAAAACATTATTCCTTCAAAATGAAGATGGTCAGTTGGGTGAAACACATAGTATTGCCGCTGGGCTTGATTATGTTGGTGTCTCTCCTATTTTGGCTCATTTGTCGCAAACAGGCAGAGTCACTCCGGACTCTTCTAGTGATACGGAAGTCACGGATGCTTTTCAATTGTTAATGAAAACAGAGGGAATTATCCCCGCAATGGAATCAGCTCATGCTTTAGCAGGCGGTTTTAAAAGAGCTAAAACGATGAATAAAAATCAACACATGGTGATTAATCTGAGTGGGCGAGGTGATAAAGATATTTTTAACATCGCACGTGCATTTCCACAACGAGACTGGACCGAATTTTTGCAGCGTGAAGCAGAAAGATCGACTGATCAAATCAATGAGCACTTAGCCACCGAAATAGCAGGATAATAATTATGTTTCCAAAACAAAATGACGCTTTGCAGGTAATGTCACACGCAGTGATTGGCTTTCCTAACCTGGCTGAAAATGAAAAAGCAATTGGCGGACTAGTGGAGGCCGGTGTTAATTTAATTGAGTTGCAAGTACCGTTTAGTGATCCAGTGGCCGATGGTCATACTTTGGCGAATGCCTGTTACGATGCGCTTAAACAGGGTGGATCTGTGCAGGCAACCCTTGACCTTGCAGAAAAAGTTTGTACTAACCACCCCAATGCTAACTTTATTTTAATGAGCTATTTGAATCCACTATATCGCTATGGCTTGCAGACACTATTTGAAAAGGCCGCTGCTGCAGGTATTAAAGGTCTTATTATTCCTGACTGGCCAGTAGAAGAAGTTGAGCCCTGGTTGCCCACTTTCGATGCACTGGGTTTGTCTCCAATTATGATGGTGACACCTAATACGCCAGATAAAAGAGTCGAGAGAATTGTGAATGCGTCACGTGGAATGGTCTATGTCGTCTCACGCATGGGTGTGACTGGGCACGAAACTGAATGGGGTGAGGCATTTGAAAAATACCTGAAAAAAATACGTCAATACACCGACTTGCCTTTAGCCGTTGGTTTTGGAGTTAGATCTTCAGATGATTTAAATGCGATTACTGGCAAGGCAGAAGTGGCAGCATTTTGTTCTAAGTATATTGAGTGGCAACGTCACGATGGTAGCGACGTCGCTGCAAATAAAATGAAAACTATGATTGGTGAAATGAAGCATTAAATCGAAAGATTCAATTTAATGTCGTTTCTGTAAACGCCTTGTTAAATAAATATTGCCCGTTAATGGCAGCTGCTTAAGCTTAGCTGCCATTAACGAAATAAGTTAAAGCATTGCGTCTGAGTAGGGGCAATGTCAAAAAATATTTTTCACAGGTTCAATAAAACGGTCTAAACGTCATCCGAACTAACAAAATTCATAGAAACCGAATTAACGCAGTGACGCGTATTTTTACTGGTTAGGCCTTCACCGTCAAACACATGGCCAAGATGGCCATCGCATTTAGCACAGAGTATTTCGGTGCGTCGTCCATCCGCATCTGTTTCTCGTCTGACAGCGCCAGCAATCTCATCATCAAAACTTGGCCAGCCACAATGCGAGTGAAATTTATGTTCCGATCGATATAGTGGCTCGTTGCATTGCTTGCAGGCATAATATCCGCCTTCGAAAAAGTCGTCGTACTTGCCAGTGAAAGGAGGTTCGGTTCCCTTGTGTAAAACCACGCGAGCCTCCTCAGCGCTTAGGTCGTTATATTTGTTAGTCATGATTGATCCTCGTATGGCGTGATATTTTTCGCAGCCAATGATAACAATAACTAGGCAGATGAATAGCGATTGTTATTAAGGAAATTATTACGCCAATTGGTTGGGTGTACAGCGTGTGCTAACAACTTAAAATTTCCCTCTAATGAAAGGAATGAATAACCCAAAAAGAATGGCTAGCTTTCCCCGCATGACATAATAATATCACTGGCCCGTTTTTGGCGCAGACCAACATTTATGGTTAAAATTAATTCGGCATACTTCACCATGACAGATGCCTTTCTGAGACGACTAATACCATCCTGACTAATCTTGATAATCACCATAATCGATACTGAGGCCTCTTGAAACCTTTCCATGCCCACCTGCCATCAGGCTTTTAATTTTTCCTTTTTCAACGCAGAGTTCCACTGTGATCAAGCTTGGTGAGGCAGGCTCCATGAACTGACCCTGTTCAATTAAAAATATATCTTTGCTGACCTGCGAGTAATCGTAGAGAACGCAGGCAAGCGGTCCTGCTGCCATGCCTGTCGCAGACTCTTCTTTAATTGCATAGCGTGGTGCGAACATCCGAGTCGTGGCATCTTTATCCGTAACATTGTTATCGGTGGTGAATAGGTAGTAACCGATTAGGTCAAGTTTTTCACTGATGACTGAGATGAGATCAAAGTCAGGTTTTAAGCCGCGTAGCGTTGCTCCGTCTTTCACACCAATCACGATAAAGCTATTACCAGTGTTCACCAGTATGGGGCTGATACTATTGTTCAAATCGCTCTCAGTTATCCCTAGAGATTGAAGAACAGCTGCAACCGTTACATCGTCTTTCCTCCAGTCGTCCGGCATCCTATATTTAGGTGCTAATTGCTCCATATAGGCATCGCCATTCTTGATTGATATCTTGCGCGGGCCATCAATGGTTTCTTTTGAAGTTGACCCTTCAGAAACACGGCCAATTTCTGCAAGATAAGAGAAGGTCGCGATAGTCGCATGCCCGCAATGGGCGATACGGCGATTGGGTGTGAAAAAATCAAGCTTAAAACCCTCTGTATCTGACGACGAAACAAAAGCCGTTTCAGATAGACCCATTTTAGCTGCAATTTCCAGCATTTCAGTTTCGTTAAGTTCGTCGGCATCGAGTACGACGCCAGCAGGATTGCCACCAATGCCACCGGTTACGAAACCATTGACAATTTTGGCCTCGATAGTTTTTGCAGTTACTTGAGTTTCTTTCATGTTATTCTCCAAGGTGAATTTCAATATTAGTATTCGTTTGATAAAAATTTATCAGAATAATTTAGCCTGCTAACCCTGACATTGGAACTCATATATACATGAGTTAAATTCATTAATATGGATCGTAAAGAAACAATAGCCAAACTTATTCAGGCTTCCCCAATGCTGACTGCAATCGGTGAAGAGCTGAGCTTTACTAAAGCAGCCGAGCGACTGAACGTGGATCAGTCGGCGGTAAGTCACAGAACTAAATCACTAGAAGACGCGTTAGGACACACCCTGTTTGATCGCACCACACGTCAGTTGCGACTGACGGAAATTGGAGAAATTCTCTGTCATGCGGCAATTGATACCGTGGCGAGGTGGGATACAGCATTGGTCAAGCTTGAACGTAGTCGATCGACGAACCTGATCCAGCTTTCTCTACCATCTTCTCTGGCGATGAAATGGTTGATCCCGGCTTTGCCAAATGCACAAGCGAAAAATTTGAATATATCCGTAGAGGTGAATGAGGAAGCAGTCGATTTCCTGGCCAATGAAGCCGACGCTGCGATTCGATTTGGCCCCGGGCCATATCCGGGCCTTCATTCTTCACATCTTTCAAATTGCTGGATACAACCAGTTGTGAGTTCAAACTATCTGGGTGATCAAGCCGATGAAACTGACCTTTTAACAGACCCAGAAACGATATTCCTGGCTGATCGTCGTGGCGAAATTGATGGGACCGAATTTGGTTGGAGCACTTATTTTTCAAATTCTGGGTCGGTAAGGAGCAGCTTTAAACCCGACTATCAATTTGATCGTGCCGACTTGATGCTTCAGGCCGTCATTGGCGGCATGGGTGTAGGGCTGGGTCGTACATTGCTTGTCGAAGGGGATGTCGAGGCAGGGTATCTAAAGGCTGTCGGCTCTTCGATCCGCATGCGATCTGCTTATTGGCTGGTCTGTTCCGCTAGCTTCGCCGAAACGAACCGCTTTGAAAGGCTGAGGGACTGGCTCAAAAGTGAGATACAGGCAACTGTAAAAAAATAAAAGGACAACTCTATACATCCGTATATTACTTGCTAAGGAATGCTAAGAGGGCACAAAGGGCCATACTTGAAATACATGGATACTACTCTGTTAGCTTGCTGCAACCACCATTGTTTCACGAGCCTGGTGAAGCTTCTTATAGCTTTCTATTAATCGAAGGTGCTTTTCCAAGCCTTCTAGCTTCATGCTAGTTTTGGTGAGCCCAAAGAATTTAATCTGGCCATTCACTGAGCCGACAACGTTGGCCATTACTGCTTCACTAAACATGCGTCCTAAGTTGGCGATGAAATCCTCAAGCACCATTTCTTCATCCAAGGTTATTTCAAGGACTGTGTGAACTGCTTGATAGAATAAGCCGCGCTCGACGGTGTTGTCATTGAATTGTAAGAACTCCCCTACCAGCTCATAGGCTTCGTCTAGCTCACCCAAAGCCAGAGTGATGAGGATTTTCAGCTCTAAGATAGTCAGTTGTCCCCAGACCGTATTTTCATCAAACTCGATACCAATCAGGGTGCGAATATCGGTATAGTTATCTAGCTGGCTTTCTTCCAAACGGGCTAACAAATTGGCTAAAGACTCATCGTTTAACGAATGTAGGTTCAAAATATCTTCGCGGTAATGCAGTGCTTTGTTAGTGTTGTCCCAAATCAAGTCTTCTACTGGATACACTTCAGAATAGCCTGGAACAAGAATACGGCAGGCTGTGGCGCCAAGATTATCAAACACCGCAATATAAGCCTCTTTGCCCAGGCCCTCTAGGATAGAAAACAGGTGGCCGCTCTCTTCTTCGTTGGTACCTGAGAAATCCCACTCGCTGAATTCATAATCCTGTTTAGCACTAAAAAAACGCCAGGAAATCAGGCCTGTTGAATCAATAAAATGCTCTATAGAGTTCTCTGGTTCGGTTACGGCTAGGCTACTAAATGTTGGCCTCGGAAGATCATTGAGGCCTTCAAAACTGCGGCCCTGTAAAAGTTCGGTTAAGCTTCGTTCCAGCGCCACCTCAAAACTTGGGTGTGCTCCGAATGAAGCAAACACGCCACCTGTTTTGGGGTTCATCAGTGTCACGCACATCACGGGGAATTGACCGCCCAACGACGCATCCTTAACCAATACTGGGAAACCCTGAGCTTCTAGTGCTTGAATGCCTTGCAAAATACTTGGATATTTTTCTAGCACATGCTGCGGCACATCAGGCAAAGCCATTTCACCTTCTATGATTTGCTTCTTTACTGCACGTTCGAATATCTCTGATAAGCATTGAACCTGAGCCTCATGCAGATTGTTCCCTGCACTCATGCCATTGCTTAAAAACAGGTTCTCGATTAAATTTGATGGGAAGTACACAGTTTCGCCATCGGAGTGGCGACTATAAGGAAGAGAACAAATCCCTCGCTCAATCATCCCTGAATTAGTATCAATTAAATGGCTACCGCGAAGTTCCTGGTCTGAATTATAAATGTCGAGGCAATACTCATCGAGGATGCCTTTCGGAAGCTCATCATTGGCTTCCAGAGTAAACCATTTTTCATTCGGATAATGAACGAATTCTTTTTTAGAAATCTCATGGCCAAAATACTGATCGTTGTAAAAAAAATTGCAATTAAGGCGCTCTATAAATTCACCGAGCGCAGAGCAAAGCGCACTTTCTTTCGTGGCGCCTTTGCCATTGGTAAAACACATCGGCGACGCCGCGTCCCGTATATGCAGGGACCACACGTTTGGCACAATATTGCGCCACGATGAAATTTCTATTTTCATCCCTAGCTCGGCCAGAATTCTGGTCATATTTGCGATGGTTTTTTCAAGCGGTAAATCTTTACCCAGGATCAACGTGCTGGAGTCGTCATCGGGTTGCGCCATTAGCATGGCCTGAGCATCTTGTTCGAGGTTCTCTATCGATTCGATCGTAAACTCGGGCCCTTCCTGAACCACCTTCTTCACGGTACAGCGATCAATCGATCGCAAGATGCCCTGACGGTCTTTATCCGAAATATTCGCTGGTAGTTCGACTTTAATCTGAAAAATCTGGTTATAGCGATTCTCAGGATCAACAATATTGTTTTGTGACAGGCGGATATCGTCAGACGGAATGTTACGAGATAGGCAATATAGTCGCACAAAATATGCCGCACAAAGCGCGGATGACGCGAGGAAGTAATCGAATGGGCCCGGTGCTGAACCATCGCCCTTATAACGAATGGGTTGATCAGCAATCACTGTAAAGTCATCAAACTTTGCTTCAAGCCTGAGATTTTCGAGGAAATTAACTTTGATTTCCATTAGGTAGGTTCCGCAGTTGTAGATTCTGGCTGATGAAAATGGAAGGCGTCATCCATTTTTTTGAGAGGTTCATTGAATTAAATATTAGGTGCTCACAGAGCACATAGTTAGGCCTTTCTACATCACAATAATAAATATAATACGGAAAGACCTAACCTTTTTTGCGTGGCTTTTTAGGAGTCTGTTGTTTTGTTCCTAATTGTGTTTCTGACTTTTAAAAACCCAGGTTTCGTTCTATGACTTCTGCCGAGGTAATAATACGCTTTGTCCGATGAAGATCTGGATGTTTTTCTTCGTCGGTGTACCCCGCTGGCTCGCCAGTTCCCGTGCTAACAAGCCAGGAGTTTTCGGGTTTCCGTTCACCTAGGAATTTCTTTAGTGCCGGCGATGAAATGCCCAACGCTTTCGCAGCTGCATTATAGGTACAGCGGGTTTTAACCTCGTTCAGGTAATCAACTACTTGAGCAACTTTATCCTGCACAACAATATAATCCTCGTAAAATGATGTGATATTTCAGAATCGGGAAATCTGGAAGAGCAAAGGAAGCTTACACTTAACATGCAATTCACCCTTATCACTTGCCAAGTTTAACCGAACAACGGGTATCATAACCCACGCCAAAGCCTAGACCAACGTCCGCTAGCGTAAATTGACCACTTAAATAGGCCTTTGCCATAGGTTTTTGCCTCCTTTTAGCAATAAGCAACGTTTTTTCATTTTTGATGGTCAATTTCATGATCAATGTGATAAACAATCTCTAGACTGTAATCCGAGTGATTATGCAGTGCCCAATAGGCATCTTGTAGCTGTTGAGTGACGGGGCCGATTGACCCATTGCCGATGATGTCATCATCAATTCTTGTTACCGCCATGATGCCGCCAGCGGTACTGGTAACAAATACTTCATCGGCGGCGCACATAGGCAGGTTGGATATTAGTCGGCATCACTTCATAGCTGTGTGTTGCAGCGAGCTCCATCGCTGTTCTTCGGGCACACCATTGGTGGGTGTTGTTAACAAGCCATCGTTGACACAAAAACAATTGAACCCCGGACCTTCGGAAATATTGCCCTGTGCATCCACTACGACTACTGATTCGGCTCCTCGCTCATAACCCTCGAACTACCCCATGACCAAGTGCAGCCCTTTGTCCCGTGGTGTTATCCAAAAAAAAGGGATAGTAAATGCAAAGAATTGATTGGTACAAGTTCTCGGATCTCGAGACCCAGCCTGAGGCATGCCAAGAGTGGTGATCATTTCAACATAGGCGTCCTGCAAGCCGCTGGCTTTCACGCAATCACTCAAAATGGTTTTCAGTTCTTCTGGCTGGTAGGGAATCAATAGATGCAGTTTGTTCATGCCAGCATAAAATCGTTCGATATGGTCATCGAGCCGAAAAAATTTTCCGAACCAGACATGAGCCACATCGCAAGTCGCATCTGAGTGCAAAATCCCCAGTCTAATAGTGATATTTTTGCTTCCGATATAGGCACTATTTTTTGATCTATAAAGGCTATGCCCTTTGAATAATCAGGCATGGTTGCTTCAACTCGCCCTTTCTCGAAAAATTAATTCTCATAATTTTGATAAATATCTCGATTAACACTCGATTCTAAATGGCTAAACATTCAAAATACTGCATCGAACCGCGAATTAGTCTGAATAAATCAGCTAGAACAATATTGAACCTAACTCTACCCCATCTTGCCATTCGTGCGTTGCTATTGATTGCTTGTCTGTGGACACACAGCGCGTCGGCGCAAATCACACTAACGATTAGTGGCATTGACGACAATGCGATCGAAGAGCAACTCAAGGCATATCTAGTCATCCCCAACAGTGCCAAATTCGACGACTCTAACTTCATCAAAAGCTTAACCAGAAAAGCGACTGAGGCCATGCAGGCTATCGGGTATTATTCGTCTGAATTTTCTTTTGAAAACAAAGTTGATGGTGAGAATGTTGATATTAAGATGACTGTATCACCTGGCAAACCGGTACGAGTCAGTGAACTTGTCTTCGAGATTAGTGGCGAGGCACAGGACGGAGGCACTTTTGAAAAGCTGAAAGAAGCTGAAAAGGTCGCTGTTGGTGAAATTTTTAATCACGGTCACTATGAGGCACTAAAATCTACGATCGCCAATATCGCACAGACTCAGGGCTACTTTGATGGGCGTTTTGAGCGCAGCACCGTGAGGCTAGATGTGGCAACGAATAGTGCCTCTATCGATTTAAATTTTGCTAGCGGAAAGCGTTATGCACTTGGTGATGTCTATTTTGTTGGGCTATCTCTTGACGAGTTTATGATGCGTCATTGGGTGACTTTCAAGTCAGGTACGCCTTACCAGTCGAAGTTAGTGGCCAACCTTACCAACACCTTGCTCGATAGCGGCTTCTTTTCCAATGTGCGTGTCGTACCTGAACGGGCCAAAGCAATTGATGGCGTTATTCCGGTGCGGGTGGAGTTAACTGACACTGCCGACAATACGATCAACTTTGGTATTGGTTTTGCCACCGATTCTGGCCTACGTGGACGAATTAGTTTGGACAAGCCAAAAATTAATCGCTTCGGGCACAGCTTCCACTCAGAATTAACGTCATCACAAATTAGGCAATTGATTAGCGCCAGTTACAAAATCCCTTTACCTGAAGAACCCCGTACTCATTACTATGTAATTGAGACCGGAGCATTAGAGGAAACAATCGATACTCGTATCGTTAGTCTTTTCACTGTCTCGGGTCAGCGCGTCAGCCTAACTAAAAGTAGTTGGCAACAAACTGAATCGCTACGTTGGGAGGATCATCGATTTACCGTCAGCGGTATCACTCAAGACACGACACTTTATCTTTCAGGTATCGGCTGGTCGCGCACAAAGCGGCGAGGTGGCGTATATTCGACCTGGGGCAGTCGTTACAGTCTGCGTTTTCAAGGGGCTAGTCGCAGCCTTGCCTCTGACGTCGATCTAGCTAAGGTTGTCGCTAGCGCAAAGTGGCTTCGTAGTTTTGGTAACAACTATTATTTCCTTTTTCGTGCCGAGCTTGGTGTGCTCGAAACCAATGAGTTTGATCGATTGCCATTATCGAACCGTTTTTTCGCAGGTGGCGATCAAAGTATTCGTGGTTTCGATTATCAAACCG
This sequence comes from Urechidicola sp., assembly GCA_047638435.1. Lineage (GTDB taxonomy): Bacteria > Pseudomonadota > Gammaproteobacteria. The sequence goes on along the minus strand of JBLILW010000073.1, from coordinate 758 downwards.
TCGGCCCAAAAGACAGTGTCGGCGATGTCATCGGTGGGCGTTACCTCGCAGTCGGCAGCGCAGAGGTGGTTTTCGGCATTAATGATAGATGGGGATGGGCGTTGTTTAGTGATGCCGGCAAGGCATTCAATAATAGTGGTGAAAAAAATAGTATAGGTATGGGTGCCGGTTTGCGATGGCAATCGCCCGTTGGGCCGTTGCGGATTGATGTCGCAGTAGGTGTCAGTGAAGACGACAACCCAATACGCCTACACCTTGCTTTCGGCCCCGAACTATGACTATTGAAGATGATGCGCACGACGGTCCAATAGCACAAAAAAAGAAGCTACCAAGAAAATCAAAGTGGCGGTGGCTAAAGGCAGTTTTATTGGCGGTAGTGTTGTTACTGCTACTATTGGTCACAGGGTTAAGTTGGATAATTGGCACTGAATCAGGTACGCGCTGGTCAGTCAACACTGCGCAAAAGCGCCTTCCAGCATTAACTATCGAATCACCCAGCGGTAGTTTTTGGCATGGGGTTTCGGCTGACTCTTTGCGCTGGCAGCAAGATGAACTATCAATCCTGATCACCGAATTTAACACCCGATGGCGTTTTGACTGTTTACTAGATAGCGTATTTTGTATCGATAGCATTGCTGCGAAATCCATCGACATTCAACTTTCACCAGCCGACACAGGACAAGTATCCGCCGAATCGAATGAACCGATAACACTTCCCGCCCTGTCACTGCCAGTCGACATTGACCTCACTCGGTTAA
>JBLILW010000072.1:0-10187 GCA_047638435.1 Urechidicola sp. | reverse complement strand
TTACTTTTGCAATGATTCCAACCGAAGAATCAGTGGCAGAATTACAGCTCTATCAACCTGTCACCGAAAGACTGGCAAAGCTGACGGGTAAGAAGATCGAATTCTTTATGCCGACATCTTATGCTTCGGTTGTTGAGGGATTGCTGAGTAAATTTGTTGACGTTGCTGTACTGGGACCCTACTCCTATGTAATCGCTAATAGTAAAGACGAAGACATTGAAGTATTTGCTACCTATGCCAAAAAACCAGGATATCTTCAGGAAGAAGGGCCTGGTTATAAAGGAGTGCTGATTTCGAAAAAAGGCTCTGGCTTTAAGACAATTGAAGATTTAAAAGGAACGCTGATTGGCTTAACTGACCCAGGTAGTACATCTGGAAATCTGGTACCACGCGTCGTTTTTGCAAAAGTTGTGAATATGGATTTTGATGATTATTTTAAGAAAAGTGTTTATACCGGCTCACATGAGCTTTCAACCGTTGCCGTTCATCAGGGTAAGGTTGATGCCGCATTCGTTGCTTCGCACCGTTTTGATAATGTTGTGGCGAAAGGCGATGTGAAGCTAAATGATTTCAATATCATCTGGTCATCACCTGCAATTCCACAGGACCCTTTTGTTTATCGTAGCCCGCTTTGTGAAGATATCAAAGCTAACATTCGTGAAACATTTTTGGGGCTGAAAGGTGACCCATCCGCAAAAGCATTCCTTGACAATGTTAAGTCAAATACATTTGTTTCCATGACATCTGAAGATTACGATGTTATTCGTGATCTTAAAAAAGCGAAAGACGCAAAATAGGCTGTTCTTGATTCTTGGTTGCGCTTCAAAAAGCATTTTAATTGAGGCGCAACTCAAAGTCAGGTCACAGTGAATCACCGAGCTTCCCCAAGAATTCACTTGAGAACTTAATTAAAATGGCCATTCTTGAAGTTGACAGCCTGAGATCGAAGTACACCTTTACTGGCCCCGAAATACTGAAGGGTATTAGTTTTGAGGTAGAAGAAGATGACTTTTTCGCAATCATCGGCCCCAGTGGCGCTGGAAAATCAACCCTGATCAGATGTATCAACCGACTAATTGAACCCAGCTCGGGCAGTATCAAATTGCATGGCACCGATATGCTGTCACTAAAAGCGGGAGAACTTCGCCGAATGCGACGTCACATAGGTATGATTTTTCAAGAATTCAATCTGATAGATCGAATGTCAGTGATGGATAACGTGTTATCCGGTCGGTTAGGCTATGTTGGACCAATACGAAGTATTTTCAGGGTATTTAAAAATAAAGATATCCAACGCGCTCTAGAACTTCTCGAGCGGGTTGGTCTCAAGGATCATATTGATAAGCGTGCTGATCAACTATCTGGCGGACAACGTCAGCGAGTGGGCATTGCACGAGCCCTGATGCAGGAACCTAACCTGCTGTTACTGGATGAGCCTACCTCAGCGCTCGATCCAAAAATTTCCAGAGAGGTCATGGGATTGATTCGCACCATGGCAACGGAACTTAAAGTACCCGTCCTCTGTAATATTCACGATGTACAATTGGCGAAAGAATTCTGCAACAAAATCATAGGCCTGCAAGACGGTGTGAAGATGTTTGATGGCCCAACTGAGACGCTTGATCAATCAAATCTAGATGAAATTTACTCGATGGAAGTCCTGTAACCAAAGGAGCCAATAAGATGCCAAAATCTAGTTCAGTTTTGACCGTAGATGATATCCTTAGAGCTCGCCGTAAAAGACAGGCCGTCCAGCTCAGTTTTTACCTAGTTTTAATCGGTCTTGTTTTATGGAGTATCCAAGCCACCGTCATTGACGATACCGATTGGGACCGAATCGGCTCATTGTCAGAAATCGGCAATTCGATTTCTCACTTTATTGGAATTGATTTTGAATTGATACCTGATCTGCTTGGGCCCACGATAGAAACGTTTATGATCGCCTGTATCGGAACGCTGCTTGGACTAGTTATCTGTATTCCAGCCATTTGGTTTGGTGCGCTCAATGTTACACCTTACAAACCAGTGACTTACCCAATTGCAAGAGCAGCAATGACGCTCAGCCGATCAATCCATGAAATTGTATGGGCACTGATTTTTGTTTCCGCAGTTGGACTAGGGGCGTTTGCCGGTATTCTAGCAATTGCTGCTCGCTCGCTCGGGTTCATTGCCAAAATGTCAGCAGAAGCAATTGAAAATATCGACGACAAGCCAGTTGAAGCAATACGCGCCATGGGCGGCAGTCAGCTACAGGTCATGATATACGCTATTTTACCGCAAGTAATGCCAGTGATATTGGGTATCGTCATCTTCGAATGGGAGATTAATATCCGCAGATCTTCCATTTTAGGTCTAGTGGGTGCTGGCGGCCTTGGTTTGGTTTTCTTCCGCCAAATGAATACCTTTAATTTTCCTGGTGTCACAACCGTTATTTTGGCCATTTTAGGCTTAATCCTGATTGGCGAGATAGCATCACATTTCGCCCGAAAGGCAATGATCTAATGCTTGTTTTTACTGGAGGAGAGACTTATGACCACGTCTGAAAAAGCACAAGATTTTTCCGCGCAAGGTGATAATGTTCATCGCGAGTGGCATCGATTCAAGTACCCCAGCTCGTTAATTAAGTACGGTATTTTTTTAGGGCTATTATTATTTTTCTCCTATTCGGTTCACTACCTTAATATTCCGCTCGAAAGAATGTTGGGTATGTTTGGTCGTCTCGGTGATGTCCTGTCGAATCGGTATTATCCACCAGATCTCGAGTATATAGCCGACATGGGCTACTTTGGTGCCATCATTGAAACCATTCAAATGGCTTATCTTGGAGCCTTATTCGGCATCATAATGTCGGTATTTCTGGGCTGGTTCTCAGCCTATAATGTCAGCCCGTCTCGAATATTTATATACCCCGTTGCCCGCCTATTTGCAATGGGCTGTCGCTCCGTACACGAAATGATTTGGGCCATTCTGTTTGTTACTATTTTAGGCTTTGGCATGTTGCCGGGTGTACTGGCATTAACCATGTTCTCTATTGGTTTTGCTGGCAAGTTGTTTGCCGAAGAAATTGAATCCGTTGATATGGGCCAGGTTGAAGCAATACGCGCCATGGGTGGTAGTCATTTGCAAGTGTTTGTATTTGGTGTTTTCCCACAGGTTCGCGTTGCCTTTACCGGTATCGCGATTTACACCTGGGACGTCGCATTTCGCGCAGCGACAGTGGTCGGGTTTGTTGGCGCAGGCGGTATGGGATGGTATCTCAAGCGTAACGTGCAACAAATTGAAACCGAACGCACAGCCGCTATCTTAATTACAATCATCATTCTGGTTGTAATTTCAGAGTTTATTTCTGCGTGGGCCAGAACGCGGGTGTCTAAAGCGAAATAGTCGTAAAACTCTATTTTTAGTGAAACATACTCTTTCCAATGCATCATTGCGGTTGCCTAACTGCCGTTAGAAGCAACAAGACACAGCCAATGTTTTCTTATGCTGACCGGAGATTGGTCGATGAAAATCAGATGCTTGCTTTGACTAATGCTGCCTCTCTAAAGCTTAATAACATAGTATTTTATCAGAATAGGTTAAACGAAATCGGTATGTAGTTATCGACATCACTGGCTGAGACCTGCGGCGATGCGTTTCGCCATTGCTAGCCGTCCATCGACCTGTAAACCACAACATGAACCATCTACTATTTCTAATTGACCTAATCTTTACAGTCCATAAACTGACCGCCAAATTATTTGATAACAAGAGATGAATCGGCATAACCTGCCATTCAAAGATCAATCTATTTTGTTATTAGCCATTGCGCAAACGCTGGTCTGGGCTGGGTTTTATTATCTATTTCCAGCATTGTTACTGCGTTGGGAGCAATCACTCGGTTGGTCGAAAACAGACCTCACTGCAGCAATTACGCTGGCGATATTTGTCTCCGCAATGACCGCTCCTCTGGCTGGGCGCTTAATTGATGCTGGAAAGGGGGCGCTTATGATGACCGTGAGCAGTTTTTTTGGTGGTCTTTGTTTGATCTGGCTCTCACTAGTCAGTAGCTTGTTTGAATTTTATTTTATATGGGCATTGATCGGCGTAGTCATGGCTGGTTGTTTGTTCGAACCTTGTTTTGCTTTGATTACAAGGGCAAAGGGAGAGAAGGCCAAACAAAGCATTATACTAGTAACGCTCATGGTGGGCTTTGCCAGCACGCTGTGTTATCCAGGCATTTACACGCTGTCCGAAACTTATGGTTGGCGGTCAGCGGTACAGTTTTTTGCCGCAGTTTTAATATCAATCGCAACACCATTGATGTGGTTTGGTGCACAGCCTTTTGAGCAAGAAGGCAAGGCAAATGCGCGATTGAACAACATTCATTCCTTAAGAAACCGGTATTCTGGCTTCTGGCATTGGCCTTTACTCTGTTGGCAATTGTCCACGGTGTCATCATTCATCACATGTTTCCAATTCTCGCCGACAGGGGCGTTAATGCGGATACCGCAGTCATAGCAGCGTCTTTCATCGGGCCAATGCAGGTTGCAGGCCGACTGGCGATGATGGCTGCTGAGCGCCATATTTCTTTCAGCAGCATTACCGCAAGTTGTTTCGTTTTTGTGAGTCTCGCTACTTTGTTTTTGATCGCAACAACCAATACCCCAACCTTGCTAATTGGTTTTGTCATTTTGTATGGATCGGCACACGGCGTGGTTAGTATTGTACGTCCGGTTATCGCCCGTGAAATTCTCGGTGGTAATGATTTTGGTGCCAAATTCGGCGCGATGGCTTCGCTATATCTAGTCGGCTCGGCATCGGCACCTTATCTTGGTTCGTTGACCTGGGGCATCGGTGGATATGATTTAGTTTTATTTTTGATGATAGCTCTGGCTTTGATTGGCCTGAGTCTTTATGTTGCATCGCATCGGGTGTCGACGTTACTTTCACATTAAACAAAAATTTAACCAAAAACAGACTAAATGCTGTGGATATGGATTTATTACGCAAGCAAGTTAATGACTTGGATTTTTAATGCAACTGAGGTAGATCAATAAATTTCATTGTGCGGTTTAGAATAAAATGGTCGTTCTTATTCATCCCACTAGTGTCGGTTTTGGACGTTGAAGAGAAAATTTCAGATGATGCCTGAACGACTGTATCTTCGATGTGAGTTCAACTGGCGATCGCAACACTTTTTTCTTAACTGTAAAAGAAGGAGTGCCTGCTATGAAATACAGAACCCGTACCTATTACACTTATGATCAAAATTATTTATGTGGGATTGGGGGGGAATGGAAAATCTCTACATTCGATAGGTCGACTTTTTTAACCGAGGTCATTTATCTATTTCAACTGTATTTTAGAAACAGGTGAAATCCGTCCACCGAAGAGAACAAGATCAAAATTAGCGCTGTCATAGACAGAACGTGAGGAGATATCAAGTGTAATTTCGACCCAATTATCTATGCGATCAATTGAGGCTCTGCTCAGTTGCTCTCCTTCAACGATCAGTTGCGAAATAAATCGAAATGGCAGTTATGATTGTTATCGAGCCGTAAAGGTTAAGTAAGTAGCAATGAAAACGGCTGAACGGCCAATACTCTGCAAACTCATCAGTCACCAACAACTTAGTCAAATCATTTCTAAAAATCTGAGATGGCAATGGTCTCTTCAGAAAGTAGCAGGGTTTTTAAAAAGGGCCTATCCGGATGATGAGGATTATCAAGTGTCGCATCAAACCTTCTATAGAACGCTGTACATCGAAATTCGTGGCGCATTAAAGAAAAGTTACAACAATGCCTTAGAAGCAAACGTGGGATGCGTCGATCAAAGCACTCAAGCCTAAAAACAGGGACTAGGGGAAATTGTCAATGCAATATCTATTAGCGAAAGGTCCGCATCAGCTAAAGGTAGGGCTATTCCAGTGCATTGGGAAGATGACCTTATCCAAGGGATTAACAATACGTTTATTGTAAGTTTGGTGGAGAGCCACTCCAGATATGTGATGCTGACTAAACTTGAAAATAAATATTCTTCAACAGTGATCGCTGCACTAATTAAGCAATCTAAAAAACTACCCAAAAAGTTATATACATCTTTGATCTGTGAAAGAGGGAGGGTTTTATTAACGCATCAAGATTTTACGGTAGCAACAAAAGTTCTGGTGTACTTTTGTGATCCAGTTAGCCCCTAGCAAAGGGGTTCAAACGAAAATGATAATCGGTTATTAAGGCAGTACTTTACCAAAGGTTCTGGACTATCAGCTTATACTCAAAGTAAACTGAGAGCAGTTGCTCGCCTGCTTAATGAACGACCTAGAAAAGCATTAGAATATGAAATACTGGCGAAAAATTTAATGTTTTTGTTGCACCGATCAGTTGTACTAGCCTGACCAACTGAAGTCATTCATGTGAATCACAAGAACTAGTGTCTACGGCAATGGACCAACATTATTTAGAAATGCTTGAAAGAGAATATATTGAGAATAAAGTGCAATATAACGATATTCTTTTCCCTTTATGCTTTGAACTTATTGGATACATTTACAAGCAGCTCATAGTTGGGACGAACGGTGCAACATTACCTCGCGTGAATCAAAGTCTCAAAAGATTTGTCTCATATCGATTGAGTTAACAGTATAATTGACATGATAGCACTCGCTACCGCGACTGATTTTCTAACAGTCAATTTTTCAAGTTTTAATAATACGGAAAAAATAAAGGCTGCAACAAAACCCATATTGGTCAGTGGAATTATTATACTGGCATCACCTAGTGCTAGAGCTGTAGTTAAGAGCCAGATAATGCTGAATACCAGTACACCGGTGATTGATATATATTTCAGTTTGATAGGGGTAATTCGGACCCGTTTTTCTCTAAAATAAGCATAAGCTAGGCCGCCTAAACACCAGGCAATGGCCGCAAATAAAATCATTGAATTAGGGTCTGCATTGTTATTGAGGCCAATCTTAGTAAAAATTCCGTAGAGCGCACGAATGCAACTTGCCACAATAATTAGGTAGACAAACAAGTTGAATTTGTGTGTTGTGAAGGTTTCATTAGTGTTCGACTGGTAAAGCAACGCGACTGTTGTGAGCCCAAGCAATATTCCCATGCTTGCAATGGTTCCCGGGTTCTCTGCGAGAAAGAAAAAAGCTAGAATAACAAGCGGTATTGTATTTAGTCGATAAATGGTTGATGTCATGCTTATGGGCAAATGCCCAAAACACTCCAGCAAAAGAATATTAGACAGTGTTACTAATATCGCTGCAGTGATGCCATAGATGAGTGTTGGTGAATCGGTTGATAGCCCAAGATCGTTATAAAAAATGTATGCCAGGTGCAATATTATCCACACACAACCTGTACCAAAGATCAGCATCCCTCGTGAGCGTTGTTCAGCAGAATAGAGCTTAAATACCAGATCTAACAGACCGGAAGCGATCAGGCATATTAGTGCAAGCAAGGCGGGAGTAGTGCTCAATTCGATTCAAATTCAAGGGGGAATGCGTGACTATGCACAACCACCCGATCATCCGAAATAAAAACAACCGAATATTCAGGCCGTTCATCGACAATGTTGATTTGATTACTATTGAAATCGAGTTTAACCTGATGATTTGTTCCTCTCATAGTCGAAAATGATATTCCCATCCAGTTGCCGCTAATGGGTCTGTGAGCATGGCCAAAAAATAAATGCCTGATATTGTTATAAGGTTGTACTAACTTCGCAAAAGTCTTTTGATCAGCAAGACCTATGTCATCGATACAAGGGAAACTAAGGTCAAATGGTGGGTGATGCATAAACAGGAATACTGGTTCTGCCTTGTAGCTTTCTAAAGTAGCCTGCAACCACGCATGTCGGTTGTCACAATAAATTCCACCATGATTTCCTGACTCAAGCGTGTCAATGATAATAAATACCCCAGCTGAGGTTTGAACTGTGTATTGAATAAAGCCATTCTCATCAAATTTCGTATCGGGAAAGCAACGCAAAAATATCTTCCTGTTATCGTGATTTCCAAGTATAAGATGGCATTTAAAATCTAGTTGATTGATTTCGCTTAACAGAAATTGATAGGCTGCATCTTCTCCTCGATCTGCCAGGTCACCAGTAATTACACAACATTCAGCATCGCTATGATGGCGTTTAATGTCGTCAAGACATAGGGCAAGCCGTTTGGCGGGATCATAACTATGCAGCTTGCTACCGGGTGAAATTAGATGCGTGTCGGTGATATGGATAAATTTCATAATGATGTCTAAATCGAATGGCGGATTCTTCAGTATTGGTTGTATTTTTATAGATTATTTCAAGAGCGTTTGAATGAAGTATACGACTGTTTTTTGTTATTAAGAAAGTTTAAACCTTAATTAATTCTTGTTGCGTCTTCAGTTTTAAGCCAATCATCATAGTGTTGTAAGGCTACAGAAAACGCTATAAATTTATTGATAAAAGATAACATGATATTGATCCAGGCCAGAAATATGTGGATAGTAAGTGGAGCTATATTATAGTATTTTCCAATTCAGGCCTGACTTTGCCGTCAGAGATTTATTGACTGGTACCTCGATATGATTGTCCATAAACCAAATGTAGGTCTGTCGTGCTGTCTTGAGCTCATTAAACTTGCTGAAGATCAGCCGTGTAGTGTCCTGTACTGTACGCTCTCGCACCATCATGCACATAACCCCGCTCTATAGAGCAATACAGCTAGCCTCACCGAGCTTTGAAATCTTTCCTAGCTGCATTTGAGAAAATTGAGTTCTGAAACACATATAGTCCCCTTGATCCCAAAGATGAGTTGATCATCAACGGTGTACGTATCATAAATTCTTTCCTCGTCACCTTACACTGTATCGAAAATCTGACAAACCTCCATCAGGTGACACCAGTCTTTATCGGTTCTGGAAAGTCGTGAAAGTTCACAACTTAGGATCATACCAACGTCCCCAATGCAACGCTGGACAAAAATTGATGAAACCTGGGTCTTTGACGGGCACCTAAACCAACACTGATACCGAGATCTATATCAATCACCTCGATTTGACCAAATCCCAGATAGGTTGCCCGTTCTATTAGAGCGTATTGAAAACTCGTCGTAAAGTTGATGCCACAAGAAGCCAAGAGCTAGACAGATCATGAAGCTCTCGACTGTTGGACGCTTTTATTTACCGGCCCGCCTGCCGTCCAACAATGGCGAGCTAACACATTGGATAATCCGACTGACTATGAAAATCTCAATAGGCTTATTGAGCAATACCTTAAACGTTTGGAAGATTTGGGCTGGTTTATGAAATGTTTAAATGAACCCATGGCTCGTCAAGCGAATAAAAAAGATGGATACACCGGTAAATTTTGGGAAAGTTGGTATAAATCACAGGCTCTTCTAAGTGAAAAAGTCCTGCTCACTTGTATGGCTTACGTCGATCTGAATCCTATTCGTGCCAGTCTGTGCAACACACCTGAAGAGTCAGATCACACCAGCATTAAAGGACGTATCGCCGCTAGTTTTGATCTAAAAAAAGCGATGGATGACGAAATCAAACAGCAACGACTAAAACGTTTCTACTTACCCCCAAAGCCACTCGCTCAGTTCGACGGTAATGTGACTTCTCGGCAACAAGTCGGTATTTTATTTAGCTTAGAAGACTACTTGCAATTAGTGGACACAACAGGCCGAATAATCCGAACCGATAAACGAGGTGCCATTCCCATCAACCTAACCCCAATAATTGAAAGGCTATCGATTAACCGCCAACAATGGCTCCAACAAAGTCAGCAGTTTGAAAAGCTTTACGCCTTACTATTCGCTAAAACCTACGAACTTTGAAAAAGACAGCCTGACTCGCAATAACCAACCAATAATGAGGACGCTTCGAGTGTTCGCAGGCAGCCATTCCTTTGAAAAGACTTTTTAGGATAAATTCCATTTTAATCGCCAATTGTTATTTATTTTCTGAAACCGATAGTTTTTCCCAGTTTTAGATTAGGTGATTTTTAAGAGTGTCTGTCTTTTATTGATGTTTGCGTATTTTTTAATAACTTGGATTCAACTCTCAAGTGCATAACTTGGATCGGTAGAAAAAGCGGATAGCTGGCTGTAAGCTCGTCCTATTTTTCTCCAGCAAGAGATGACAAGATGAAAACCTACAACCAACTAACCTACAGCGAACGATGCCAGATTTATGTGTTAAATAAAA
>JBLILW010000071.1:0-10283 GCA_047638435.1 Urechidicola sp. | reverse complement strand
CCATGACCGCCGTTGGCGATGCCGCTTTTGAAATGATCAAGGAAATTCGTCGTCAGTTTCGTGAAATCGACGGGCTACTCGAAGGCACTGCTGAACCTGATACTGCCCGATGCATTGATATTGCAACCACAGCAGCACTGAAGAAAATGATCGTGCCGGGTATTATTGCTGTTAGTGTACCGCCGTTGGTTGGTTTTATTATCAGCGCAGAAGCACTCGGTGGCATGTTGTCCGGTGCTTTATTAAGTTGCGTACTCATGGCGCTGATGATGGCAAACGCCGGTGGTGCTTGGGACAACGCTAAAAAATATGTCGAGAAGGGTAATCTTGGTGGTAAGGGTTCTGATGTTCATACTGCAACAGTCGTTGGCGATACTGTTGGTGATCCGTTCAAGGATACATCAGGGCCATCGATGAATATTTTGATTAACGTTATGGCGATTGTTAGCCTGGTTATCGCACCACTATTAGGCTAGCGATGCATTTTAAAAGGGCAGGCACTTTCTGCCCTTTTTTATTTCCTCCCAACTGTATGATTTCCACTTCATACTATTGTGATACTAGATTCGAGACATTCGCATGAGTATAAAAAATGCCTTCTACGCCCAATCCGGTGGCGTCACTTCAGTTATCAATGCATCGGCCTGTGGTGTTATAGAAACCTGCCGCCAGCATAGCGATCGCATCGGAACCGTATTCGCTGGTCGCAACGGTATCATCGGTGTGCTAACAGAAGAGCTAGTCGACACCTCGCTAGAATCGGACGCCGATATAGCGGCACTCAAAAAAACACCATCCGGTGCCTTTGGTTCTTGTCGTTTCAAAATGAAAAGCCTCGAACAAAACAAGCGTGAATACGAGCGACTCATCGCCGTTTTCAAGGCGCATAACATCGGTTACTTTTTTTACAACGGTGGTGGCGATTCAGCCGACACCTGTTACAAAGTATCTCAGCTATCAGAGAAAATGGGGTACCCAGTACAAGCCATTCACATCCCTAAAACGGTCGATAACGATTTACCGATTACTGATAACAGCCCCGGCTTCGGCTCAGTCGCAAAGTACATTGCGGTATCAGCACTGGAAGCCTCATTCGACGTCAACTCCATGGCAAAAACCTCAACCAAAGTATTCGTACTGGAAGTGATGGGACGTAACGCTGGCTGGATAGCCGCCGCTGGCGGGTTGATCGAAGACTACAATGTTCCCGTTTTACTGCTATTACCCGAAGTTGATTTTGATCAACAAAAATTTCTCGCTGCGGTAAAAGACAAAGTAGAAACCTACGGCTATTGCACCGTTGTCGTATCAGAAGGCGCTCATTATGCAGACGGCACATTCCTTGCCGAGCAAGGCACGCGCGACTCATTCGGACACGCCCAACTAGGCGGTGCCGCACCAGTAGTTGCCAACATGATTAAAGAAACCCTTGGTTACAAGTTCCACTGGGCGGTCGCTGATTACTTGCAACGCGCAGCGCGTCATCTTGCTTCAGCCAACGATGTTGAGCAGGCGTATGCGCTTGGGAAATCTGGGGTCGAAATGGCACTAGACGGTAAAAACTCGATCATGCCAACGATTAAACGCTTATCTGATAAACCTTATCGATGGGAAATTGGTGTTGCTAATCTGGCTGACGTTGCGAATGTCGAGAAGATGATGCCGATGGATTTTATAAGGGCCGACGGATTTGGGATTACGGATAAATGTCGAGATTACTTGTATCCATTGATTCAAGGCGAAGCGTATCCGGATTATGATGACCGAGGGATGCCTAAGTACGTTGTTATGAAAAACATCTTGGTTGAGAAGAAACTAGAAAACTTCGAGGTTTAGAAGCTTGAGGTTTGAGGTTTGAGATTTGGCCACATTGATAGCCCAATAACCAAAATCGTTAACGCGGAAACAAAAAATAGAACAAAGAACATAACGAGATCCCGGTTATTAATTTAAATTGGATCAACAAGTCTAGGCGTTTCGATTACAATGGTGCAAAATTTACCCCCTAAGGAGCCCATTTCAATGTCTAAACTATCTGATCTAATCAAGCCTGGCGTCGTCACTGGCGACGATGTACAGACTGTCTTTGCCTTCGCCAAACAAAACAGTTTTGCACTACCCGCCGTCAATGTTGTCGGTAGCGATTCGATCAATGCAGTGCTTGAAGCCGCAGCGAACGTAAAAGCACCTGTTATCATCCAGTTATCGCAGGGCGGTGGTGCATTTCTAGCGGGTAAAGGGCTTAAAATGGAAGGTCAACAAGCCGCTATTCTGGGCAGTATTGCAGGCGCACAGCATGTCCATTGCATGGCCGAAAGCTATGGAGTTCCAGTTATATTGCATACCGACCACGCTGCACGAAAATTACTACCCTGGATCGACGGCCTGCTTGATGCCTCTGAAAAGAATTTCGCCGAAACCGGCAAGCCCTTGTTTAGTTCACACATGATCGACCTATCCGAAGAACCCATCGATGACAATATCGTCACTTGTAAAACCTATCTTGAGCGTATGTCTAAGATGGGCATGACGCTAGAAATCGAGCTTGGCTGTACTGGTGGTGAAGAAGACGGTGTCGACAATAGCAGCATGGATTCTTCATTACTGTATACCCAACCTTCCGAAGTCGCGTACGCTTATGAAGAGCTAATGAAAGTTAGCCCACGTTTTACCATAGCGGCTTCTTTTGGCAATGTTCATGGCGTTTATAAACCCGGCAACGTCAAGCTGACCCCAGCAATTCTGCGTGATTCACAAGCGTTCGTATCTGAGAAGTTTAACCTGCCTGCCAACAGCCTGAATTTTGTTTTCCATGGCGGTTCAGGTTCTAGCGAAGCTGATATTCGCGAATCTATCGGTTACGGCGTTATCAAAATGAATATCGATACCGATACACAATGGGCGACTTGGTCTGGCATTAAAGATTATTACGACGCTAAGAAAGACTACCTACAAGGTCAGATTGGCAATCCAAACGGAGAAGAATCACCTAACAAGAAGCATTACGACCCTCGCGCCTGGTTACGTGAAGGTCAATCTTCAATGGTCAGGCGTCTTGAAAAGGCATTCTCTGATTTGAATGCAATAGACGTTCTTTAATAAAGTCATTGGTTATTTGAATCGCCGAGGAACCTAATACATGGAAGGAGATGCATCTCGTATTTTGTTAGGATTTTTATTTCTAGTCGTTGGTTTTGTTCTTTTTGCAGGGGCAATCGTCATAAGACTTCGAATGGAAAAAGAAGTCATCGGCAACAGAAGGGTTTTGCGCAATAGCCACTCCCCTTGTTGGAATTCGGATGACTTTTCTGACAAAGGCAATAAACTTAGACGAATATACAACGTGATTTACTTTACGCTCATCGTCTATGCCATTGCGTTAATCATCTTCATGAAATCAGGGAGTTAAACCAGATCCACAGTACAAAAACTTATAAACAGTCAGATAAATAGTCTAATAGATAAGCCAGCATCGCCTTAGTGTCGAGCGCTGGCTTTTTTTGGCGTCATATCCCTTTAATCTAAGAATTCACAACTTTTAGATGCATCCTAAAGATCAAAAACCTCTTCTTATTACCTATTTATATTTAACTCTAGATTCATCGTTTATCAATTCAAATGGACCATATCCATTCCATATTTAATGTATTTTCCTGTCCAACCAGACAATAATAAGTTGACTACATAGACAGGATAGCGTTAATATCGAGACCACTATCAGAATCGAATCGCGCTAAAAAATAAAAATATTCGGCATTTAATCGATCTAAATTACTGTTTTTAATACAAAAAATAATTATTAGAAGAGGAGAGTAGGATGAGCAAACTAGTATCTGGTTTGATTCAAATGGGTCTCAAAGGTGATGCGGATAGTATGTCACCTGAGCAGATTCGTAATTGCATGCTGGAAGCACACTTGCCGTTGATCGATGAGGCCGCGGCTAAAGGCGTTCAGGTTCTGTGTTTTCAGGAAGTTTTCACCCAACCCTATTTTTGTCCGAGTCAGGACAGCAAGTGGTATGCCGCGGCTGAGTCTATTCCGGACGGATACACCACGAAACTCATGCAAGAATACGCCCGTAAGCACAATATGGTTATTATTGTGCCGATCTACGAAGAAACCATGCCGGGTGTTTATTACAACACTGCAGCAGTAATCGATGCCGATGGTAGTTACCTCGGTAAATATCGTAAAACTCACATTCCTCAAGTGGCAGGTTTTTGGGAAAAATTCTTTTTCAAACCCGGTGCATCTAACTGGCCAGTGTTTGATACCGCTTACGCCAAGCTCGGTATTTATATTTGTTATGACCGCCACTTTCCAGAAGGTTGGCGAGCACTGGCACTAAATGGAGCCGACATTATCTACAACCCTTCGGCGACTGTCGCAGGTTTATCCCAATACCTGTGGGAACTGGAGCAACCAGCCGCAGCAGCGGCGAATGGTGTTTATATTGGTGCTATCAATCGAGTGGGTACCGAAGCACCGTGGAATATTGGTGAGTTTTACGGCTCCAGTTATTTTGTGAATCCCCGTGGTGAGATTATTGCTCAGGCAAGTCCTGATAAAGATGAACTACTGGTAACAGAACTGGATATGAATATGGTTCGCGAAGTTCGGGATAACTGGCAATTTTTCCGTGACCGTCGACCTGAAACCTACTCACCTTTGACCGAACTATAGAAGCCTTTTAGTCGATCATTCCTACCTTACAAGCCCCCTAATTCGAGGAACTAACATGTCTATTCTGATCAAAGGCGGTACCGTTGTTAACGCCGAAAGTACCGTTCGAGCCGATGTCTATTGTGCTGATGGAAAAATTCTTCAGGTAGGTGAAAACCTGGATATTCCTGCTGGCTCAGAGGTTATCGACGCTGGCGGACAATACGTCATGCCGGGCGGCATCGATCCGCACACACATATGCAGTTGCCGTTTATGGGCACGGTCGCTAGTGAAGATTTTTATACTGGTACCGCAGCAGGCCTTGCTGGCGGTACAACCAGCATTATTGATTTTGTTATCCCCGCGCCTCAGCAATCATTGATGGAAGCCTATCACCAGTGGATGGGCTGGGCTGAAAAATCGGTTTCGGACTATAGCTTTCATGTCGCTGTAACCTGGTGGGACGATAGTGTTCATGAAGATATGGGCACACTCGTACGCGACCATGGTATTAATAGTTTCAAACATTTTATGGCCTACAAGAATGCCATTATGGCGACCGACGAAACGATGGTGAACAGTTTTAGTCGCTCACTAGAGCTCGGAGCTATTCCTACCTGCCATGCTGAAAACGGCGAGCTTGTGTTTCATCTACAAAAGAAAATGCTTGAAAAGGGAATAACAGGGCCTGAGGGTCACCCGATGTCGCGTCCGCCCGAGGTCGAAGGCGAGGCCGCTAATCGTGCAATCAGAATTGCGCAGGCGCTTGATGTACCGGTTTATCTCGTACACGTTTCGACTAAAGAAGCCTTGGAATCCATTACCCGTGCGCGCAATGAAGGTCAACGCGTATTTGGTGAAGTGCTCGCGGGCCATTTATTAATTGATGATTCGGTTTATCGTAACCCGGACTTGGAATTTGCAGCCGCACATGTCATGAGCCCACCGTTCCGACCCAAAGAGCATCAGGAAGCCCTATGGCGAGGGCTTCAATCTGGCAACTTACAAACAACCGCAACCGATCACTGCTGTTTCTGTGCTGACCAAAAAGCCGCTGGGAAAGACAATTTCACGCTTACCCCTAATGGCACCGCGGGTATCGAGAATCGCATGGAAGTATTGTGGCATCACGGTGTTAGCACGGGCCGCCTGACTATGAATGAGTTTGTCAAAGTGACCTCAACCAATGCAGCGCAAATATTTAATATACATCCACGCAAAGGCTCAGTATCCGTCGGTGCCGATGCCGATATCGTAGTGTGGGATCCAGCGGGTACAAAAACTATCTCGGCAAAAACCCATCATCAGAATATTGATTTCAATATTTTTGAAGGCATGGAGATCACCGGTATTCCATCGCACACCCTGAGCAACGGCAATCTGGTATACAAATCAGGTGAATTAATGGTTGAACGAGCTGCGGGCAATTACGTGAAACGTCCACCTTTTGCCAGTTATTACGACTCTGTGAACAAACGACGCGAGCAGAAAAAACAAACAGCGGTTAAGCGTTGAAACGAAATCTTGAAACGAGATTAGTTAACCCGGATAAATCAACCGAAATGGAGAAAATCTAGTGAGCACGAATACCGCTACAGCAAAAAAAAATGACATTAGTACGGCGCAGCTGCCGACTGTGGATGGTGATCGTCTGTGGGACAGCTTAATGCAAATGGCAAAAATTGGGGCCACAAAGAAAGGCGGCTGTTGTCGTTTGGCACTGACCGACCTCGACAAACAAGGCCGTGATTTATTTGTGCAATGGTGTGTCGAAGCCGGTTGTTCGATCAAGGTCGATAAAATGGGCAATATCTTTGCCCGCCGAGAAGGTACCAATCCAGAATTGCCATCGGTTTTAACTGGCAGTCATTTGGATACACAGCCAACTGGTGGACGTTTCGATGGTGTTTACGGTGTTTTAACTGGACTGGAAGTCATACGTTCACTAAACGATTTGAACATTCAAACCGAACACGCCATTGAAGCCTGCGTCTGGACTAATGAAGAAGGCTCTCGATTCGCACCAGCAATGGTGGCTTCCGGTGTATTTGGCGGTGTATTCAGCCTCGATTATGGCTTAAGTCGAGCCGATCCAGAGGGTTTAACCATGGGCCAAGAGCTTGAGCGAATCGGATATGCTGGTGACGAAGAAGTGGGCGGACGCGATGTGCACGCTTATTTTGAAGCGCATATCGAACAGGGCCCAATTCTTGAAGTAGAAGACAAGACCATTGGCATTGTCACCGATGCACAGGGGCAACGCTGGTACGAGGCAACACTCACTGGTGTCGAGTCGCACGCTGGACCTACGCCGATGAGTCAACGTAAAGATGCACTGTTGGGCGCGGCAAAAATTGTACAGCTAGTCAATCAGGTCGGCCTCGATCACGCGCCTCTGGCCTGTGCAACCGTGGGAATGCTTGATGTATATCCTAATTCACGAAACGTTATTCCCGGACGTGTCGCTTTCACCATCGATTTTCGGCATCCAGATGATGCTGTTTTAGCGAAGATGGACCAGCTTATGCGCGAAGGTGTCGAAAAAATAGTGTCTGACATTGGGCTTGAATGCGATCTAGAGCAAATTTTTTATTATGCCCCAATTGCTTTCGATAAGGGCTGTGTTGAGGCTGTTCGCAAAGGTACATCGGCACATGGTTATTCGTCGCGAGACATAGTCTCGGGTGCCGGACATGACGCCTGTTACCTGTCAGGTGTGGCACCCGCTTCAATGGTATTTATCCCCTGCATCGATGGCATCAGCCATAACGAAGTTGAAGACGTAAAACCCCAGTGGATTACCGCCGGGGCGAATGTTGTTTTGTCAGCAATGCTTAGCAAAGCTGTTGTTACATAGAAGCCAGATCGAGGAATTTAATATGAATCAACAACAGGAAACGGTTAACCGGGTGGATATTAAAACTGCGCGCCTTAATTCTGAGCAGTATCTGGAAAACTTTCAGGAAATGCACTCACCGCTTGGCGCAACAGAGGCACTGGTCGAAGCTGACCGATGCTACTTTTGCTACGACGCCCCCTGCATGACGGCTTGCCCGACTGGCATCGATGTCGCAGGTTTTATCCGCATGATAAAAACAGGTAATAATATTGGCGCAGCTCGTTTAATTTTAGAGGAAAATATTATCGGTGGCAGTTGCGCCCGTGCCTGCCCAACCGAAGAACTATGCGAGCAATCCTGTGTACGTAATGACCAGGACCATCGCCCTGTGGAAATTGGCTTGCTGCAACGCCATGCGGTGGATGCCGCAATGGCGGTCGACAAGCAATTCTTTGAAAGAGCACCTGATACTGGCAAGCGTGTTGCCATCATCGGTGCAGGACCCGCTAGCCTGTCCTGCGCACATGGTCTAGCGCGTCATGGTCACTCTGTTACTATTTTTGAAGCAAAGCAAAAAGGCGGTGGTTTAAATGAATATGGTCTCGCTGCCTACAAGATGCTGGATGACTTTGCGAACCGCGAAACCAATTATATTCTCGCCATCGGCAACATCGAAATCCGTTATGGAAAACGACTGGGCGACAATGTTGAATTTGCAAGTTTGCATAACGATTATGATGCGGTATTCGTCGGTATCGGGCTGGGTAGCGTGAACAACCTAGGTCTCGAAAACGAAGGTGTCGATGGTGTAATGAATGCTGTCGACTATATAGAGCAAATTCGTCAGAGTGAAAATTTGGCCGACTTACCAGTTGGCAAAAAAGTCGTCGTGATTGGTGGTGGTATGACCGCAATCGACATCGCGACCCAAATTCGATTACTCGGTGCAGATGAAGTCACACTGGTTTATCGCCGCGATAAAGCAGCCATGAACGCCAGTGAAGAAGAGCAGAAATTCACCCAGGTCAAAGGCGTGAAAATCATCTACAGCGCCAAACCACATTTAATACAAGTCGTCGACAATCAGGTTTATGGCGTTGAGTTTGAACGCACTCGCAACGATGAAAATAACAAGCTTGAGGGCACAGGTGAAATCTTTAATTTACCTGCCGACATGTTATTCAAAGCCATCGGACAGACTTATGAAGCTCTTTCGGGTACTGAACTCACTTTGCTGAAAGGCCGTATTCTCGTCGATGTCGATCGAAAAACATCAATGCCACGCGTCTGGGCTGGTGGTGATGCCGTGTGTGATGGTGAAGACCTGACAGTTGCAGCAGCACAGGATGGCAAATTAGCCGCCAATTCAATTCATCAGCACCTGAGTCTTTAGAGATACCTTTTAGAGTAATAGGACAAAAAAATGGCAGATTTAACATCTAATTTTATAGGCATAAAATCACCCAACCCCTTCTGGCTAGCTTCGGCACCACCGACTGATAAAGCCTATAACGTTGTTCGAGCATTTGAGGCTGGCTGGGGTGGCGTCGTATGGAAAACACTCGGCGAAGATGGTCCGCCGTTGGTGAATGTAAACGGCCCACGCTATGGTGCCATGCATTCTGGCGACCGGCGAGTAATAGGTTTCAACAATATAGAACTCATCACCGATCGGCCTCTAGATCTTAATATTCGGGAAATCACTCAAGTAAAAAAGGACTGGCCCGACCGCGCGATGATAGTGTCTCTGATGGTGCCTTGTGAAGAAGATGCCTGGAAGGAAATCCTGCACAAAATTGAAGATACCGGTGCTGACGGTATAGAGCTTAATTTTGGTTGCCCGCATGGCATGTCAGAACGCGGCATGGGTGCTGCCGTTGGTCAGGTACCAGAATATGTAGAGATGGTGACCCGCTGGTGTAAGCAATACTCTGAGATGCCAGTTATCGTCAAACTAACCCCCAATATTTCTGACATACGACAGTCTGCACGAGCTGCACATAAAGGTGGTGCCGATGCTGTCTCGATGATAAATACAATTAATTCAATTATGTCGGTTGATCTGGATACATTTACGATCAACCCATCTACCGGAGGCAAAGGCACGCACGGTGGATATTGTGGGCCAGCGGTTAAACCTATCGCGTTAAACATGGTTGCTGAAGTGGCGCGTGATGAACAAACCCGGGCCTTACCTATTTCGGGCATTGGCGGCATTACCACCTGGCGCGATGCGGTCGACTTTATGGCTCTTGGGGCAGGTAATGTACAGATTTGTACCGCCGCGATGACTTACGGTTTCAAGGTCGTGGATGACATGATCGCTGGACTCAGTGACTTTATGGATAGTAAAAATATCAAGTCGATCGACGAAATTGTCGGCAAAGCAGTCGGCAATGTTACTGATTGGAAACAACTAGACCTTAACACCATTGTTAAGGCGCAGATCGATCAGGACAAGTGTATTCAGTGCGGTCGTTGTCATGTTGTGTGTGAAGATACTTCCCACCAAGCCATTACTCAGGTAAAAGATGGGCTACGCCATTTTGAAGTCATGGATGAAGAATGCGTGGGCTGCAATCTTTGTGTAACTGTCTGCCCGGTTGAGGACTGTATTACGCTACGTGAACTGGCTACTGGAGCAATCGACGCTCGGACGGGTCAGCCAGTGTCAGAACATTATGCAAACTGGACTACACACGAAAATAATACTATGCGCGTCGGATGATTTAAGTAGGTATCCTATAACGACTAATCAATGATTAGTTATTAATAAATAA
>JBLILW010000070.1:0-10450 GCA_047638435.1 Urechidicola sp. | reverse complement strand
AATGTCAGACCTAACGCCAGCAGAAAACGCAGGGGTGATTCGATCTTTCTCTGAATTAACCCAACCTGTCGATACACTATTGATCGATACCGCTGCTGGGTTATCAGACAGTGTCGTGAGCTACCTCCGAGCGGCACGTGAAGTGATTGTCGTCGTTTGTGACGAACCCGCCTCGATAACAGACGCCTATGCCATGATAAAAGTCATGGCTAGAGACTTTGGTGTACAGCGATTTCACATTTTGTGTAATCAAACACATAGCATTCAGCAAGGACGTGAGCTATATATGAAGCTATCCAAGGTGTCAGAAAAGTATCTTGATGTTACGCTTGACTTTTTAGGCACGGTTCCTTATGACGATTATTTGAAAAAGGCGGTTCAAAAACAAAAGTGTGTGATCGAGATATATCCAAGAAGCCCCTCAGCAGTAGCCTTTCGACAGATAGCGAAGAAGGCTATGCAATGGCCGATACCGAAGAACATGGAGGGTCATCTGGAATTCTTCATAGAGAGACTGATCAACTACAGTACTCAAGAAAACCGCCTATGAATGGTCATTCCATGTACGCAGAGGTGGCTCATCTTAATGAGTCTGACTCAATTGTTCGGCACGCCACATTAGTCAAGCGCATTGCTTTTCATCTATTAAATCGACTACCGCCCACGGTGCAAGTAGATGACTTAATTCAATCAGGCATGGTTGGCCTTTTGGAAGCCGCCAGTAACTTTGATTCAAAAATGGGTGCCAGCTTTGAAACATTTGCCGGAATTCGAATTCGGGGAGCGATGATCGATGAAGTCAGAAAATCTGACTGGACACCTCGTTCGGTGCATCGAAAATTTAGAGCCGTTACGGAAGCAATCCAAAAAATTGAAAATGAGACAGGGCAAAATGCCAATGACTCAGATGTTGCTTCGTTGCTGGGGTTGTCCCTGAGCGATTATCATCAAATATTAATTGATTCCTCGTCAGCCAGAATTCACAGCATCGACGCTCTGGAAGAAGGCGCTAGTGATTCAGTTATGCCCAATTCAAGCGAAAGCACTCCAGAAGAATCTTTTACCCAATTGGAATATCAAAAGCAACTCATTGAGGGCATCAAAAAATTACCTGAAAAAGAGCAACTCGTTATGTCTATGTATTATGATGATGAAATGAACTTTCGCGAAATAGGTGAAGTGCTTGACGTGACAGAATCAAGAATTTGCCAGCTTCATGGCCAAGCTCTGCTTAGAATCAAAGCCAAAATGGTCGAATGGCAAGTGATTCAATAAAGACTGAATCGACAGATTTACCCCGAAAACCTTTGGATAATATTTTGATTTGAATTTAAAGTTGAAATTAAAGCCCACAATTTCAAATACAAGCCCGACTTTGTTGAATTAACACTCAACTATGAACTACCCTTAGCAACATGATTATCTGAAAAAAGAGGGTATTTTACAAATAGTCTCTTAACTCCAAAGATAAACTGCCGATAGCCAACTTAAACTTGGCGAAACTATTTATACATCAGTGCAATCGAGGAGATTTAATTGCATGGATAAAGATTTAAAAATCCTGATCGTGGACGACTTTTCGACCATGCGACGTATTATCAAAAACCTATTACGTGATCTTGGATTTAACAATACATCTGAGGCCGACGATGGTCAAACAGCCCTGCCTATGCTGAAAACAGGTAAATTCGAGTTTTTGGTAACAGACTGGAATATGCCCGGTATGGATGGGTTAGCTCTGCTTAAATTAATTAGAGCTGATCCACATCTTTGTGATATGCCGGTATTAATGGTGACAGCTGAGGCAAAAAGAAATCAGATAGTGATTGCTGCTGAAGCCGGTGTGAATGGCTATGTGGTTAAGCCTTTTACTGCTGTCACTTTAAAAGAAAAGATTGAAAAAATCTTTGAGCGTCTCGAAAGTGAGTAAAGAAGAGATAACAGAAGTAGCAGAAACCAGTTACCTGACTGAAGCCTATAGGAAGCGCTTGCAATCGCTGACCGAAGCGATTGATTCGAAGGATGAAGTAAAGATTAGTGCCATTGTCGGTGAGCTAACGACTTTGCGCGAATCTTCTTTGTATCAGGAGCTAGGGATGTTAACCCGTGAGATTCACGACGCTATCTCGACCTTTGGAAATGATGAACGTATTGCCCAATTAGCCACCGAAGATATTCCAGACGCAAAGGAAAGACTAAACTTTATTGTGACTAAAACAGACGAAGCAGCCCATCGAACAATGACGGCCGCTGAAGAATCAATGGTAGTAATGGATAACTTCTCAGGTAAGGCTGATGCCATGCGAGAACGCTGGGAACAGTTCCGTAATCGAGAATTGTCAAAGGATGAGTTTATTCTGTTGAATAATGAAATCACACAGTTTTTTGAGTCAGTTGGGCCAGAAAGTGCGACAGTGAATAGCAAGATGACGGAAATAATGTTGGCACAAGATTATCAGGATATTACGGGTCAAATGATCAAACAGGTCGTGACCATGGTAAAAGAAGTTGAAGAAAAACTCGTTCGACTCGTTGCTATTTCGGGGCTAGGTGATCCCTTATCAGCAAACAAAAAAGCGGCTAATAAGGCATCCGACAGTGAGAAAGGCGAGGGACCTCAGCTACCTACCTCTAACAAAGAAGTCGTCGCGTCTTCACAAGGTGATGTTGATGATTTGCTAGCGAGTTTAGGCTTTTAGGATCGATCAGTAGGTAATTAGAGATATGGCAATCGATTTAGACGATGAAATTTTACAAGATTTTCTCATAGAGGCAGGAGAAATCGTCGAGCTATTGAATAGGCAGTTGCTCGATCTGGAACAATCACCAGAAGATTCCGATTTGCTCAATACCATATTTCGTGGTTTCCATACGATTAAAGGCGGCGGTAGTTTTCTAGCCCTGACGAATCTAGTCGAAGTGTGTCATCAGTCTGAAGACGTCTTTAATTTACTCCGAAATCGTGAGTTGATGCTCGACTCTGCGATGATGGACGTCTTTCTTCGCGTTCTTGATGAAGTCAATAAAATGTTTGGCGAAGTCCGCCATGGCGTTGACCCTACGCAAGCGGATCCTAGACTGTTGCAAAGCCTGATCGATATGCAAAATCCTGATTTGAATTCAGATGAAAGTGTTGTCGGTATTAGAGAAGTTGAAGGAGAGCCAGAGATTGACGAAGAAGAGACTGGCCTAACGTCAGAGGATGTTGCAAGCGATTTCGTCGCAAGTGACGGTGAAATAACCGATGAAGAGTTTGAGAACCTGCTCGATAGCCTGCAAAAAGACAAAGAATCTAAGAATGAGCCTAAAAAAAACGTTAAGCCAAAAGCGACAGGAAGTAGCAATAAAAGTAAATCAAAAAATAATGATGAAATCAGTGACGATGAATTTGAAGCACTATTAGATAACTTACATGGCGCAGGCGCTGGGCCAAAAATATCAGCTTACAAAAAGACCACTGCCAAAAAAGAAAAAAAAGTAACTCTGGCCGAATCAAAATCGTACGCTATCGATGATGAAATGTCTGATGATGAATTTGAATCTTTATTAGACAAAATGCACGGTAAAGGTAAAGGGCCAAAAGTATCTAGGGGTAAGAAAGAAACTAAATCAGAAAAAGTAGAGCCAGCTGCAACTAAAGAATTCGAGCCAGTTAAAATGCCTGAGGCACCAAAAGCACCCGCTCGTGCAACTTCAGAATCAGTAGCTAAACCAAATTTGGCAGCACAACCAAAAGCAGTGAAGGGTGAAACAACCGTCCGAGTTGATACCGCCAGACTAGATGAGATCATGAATCTGGTTGGTGAATTGGTGCTGGCACGTAATCGACTCAATACATTGAAAGACACTTTTGAAGACGAGCGCGTGCATAAAGCGATATCAAATTTAGATGTGGTGACAGGTGATCTTCAAACTGCCGTCATGAAAACACGCATGCAACCCATCAAAAAAGTGTTTGGTCGATTCCCAAGGGTTGTGAGAGATATGGCTCGCAACCTCAATAAAGAAATTTCACTCTTAATGAAGGGTGAAGAAACTGATCTGGATAAGAATCTGGTCGAGGCATTGGCCGATCCATTGGTGCATCTTGTCCGCAACGCTGTCGATCACGGTATTGAAGCCCCGGATATAAGAAAAGCCGCTGGAAAGGCAAGAGAAGGCACTGTTATCCTTGAGGCACAGCAAGAGGGTGATCATATTCTACTGTCGATATCCGATGATGGCGCTGGTATGGACCCTGAAATTCTCAGAAGTAAAGCGGTCGAAAAAGGATTAATTGATGCAGAAAGCGCCTCCCGATTAGATGATAAAGGATGCTTCGACCTGATCTTCATGCCAGGCCTTAGCACAAAGCAGGAAATTACCGATGTCTCTGGACGAGGTGTTGGCATGGATGTGGTTAAAACCAAAATCACTCAACTGAACGGTATGATTAACATCGATTCAACCTTGGGTAAAGGGACAACTCTGACGATCAGGGTGCCGTTGACACTAGCAATTCTACCGACCCTAATGGTCCAGCTAGGAACACGCAAGTTTGCATTACCTTTGTCAAATGTGAGTGAAATATTTGAATTAAATTCGAAAAAGATGAGTGTCGTTGATGGACGAAAAGTCGTTCTTAATCGTGGAAAGGCACCGCCTATTTTCTATCTTAGAAGCTGGTTATTGAATGATTCTGACAAGACCGAATTCGATCTTAATGAATCTCAGGTCATCATGGTACAAATGGCTAACATGCAAGTCGGTCTAGTGGTCGATCACGTGATCGGGCAGGAAGAGGTGGTGATCAAGCCACTGGGTGCCATGTTGCAAGGCTTGCCTGGTATAGCGGGCTCTACCATTACTGGTGATGGTAACATCGCTATCATTTTAGATGTTCAGGGTTTACTGAAACGATTTTCTTAAAACGACTTCAATTCCAGATACAGGTCTATAAGGGTTATTGGTAAATAGTTAATGGTTATTAATTCTGCATTCACCGAAAAGCGGTACAAGTTTAAAAAATGAAAACCTGGGCTGTTATTAATCAAAAAGGTGGCGTTGGCAAAACGACGACAGCGGTAACGCTTGCCGGTCACTTATGTGACACAGAAAAGCGCTTATTGCTGGTTGATCTAGACCCGCACGGCTCGCTTACCAGTTATCTTGGTTATGATCCTGATGAAATGGAGACAGGGTTGTACTCTTTATTTTCAAAGCCCACAACGAATCCCTCAGAAATTGCCAAAATGCTATTACCGACACCCATTAAGAATACCTATTTATTCGCGGCGTCGTCAGCACTGGCAACATTAGACCGCCAAATGGGTACTAGAATGGGCAAAGGACTAGTCGTGGCTCAAGCAATACAAGCTGTGGCGAGTAAATTTCACTACGGCATTATTGATTGCCCGCCAATGCTGGGTATTTTGATGATCAATGCACTGGCCGCCTGCGACCAGTTGTTGATACCCGCGCAAACAGATTACCTGTCTCTTAATGGATTGGATCGGATGATCCATACTTTGGATATGGTTGAAAAATCACAACACAAAAAGACGCCCTACCTGATAATTCCCACTATGTATGATCAACGAACGAAGGCTTCCCTCGACGCCTTAGAGTCGATGAGAGACAAGTACCGATTCCAGGTATGGGGATCAGTCATTCCTATTGATACCAAATTTCGGGATGCGAGTAAGGCGGGTGTTCCATTATCTGAGTTAGCACCTAATTCTAGGGGTAGTCAGGCTTATCTTAAGCTGTTGAACTTTTTGATTGGCATTCACGACAGAAGTGACAAAGATGAAGAAAGCAGAAACCAACAGTCTGCTTAAGCAAACCAATGCCCTCGGCAACTATCTGGATGAAATGCTGAACGATGCAACTCGGTTAGCCAGTGAGATTGCCAATCAGGCCATTAAACAACCCTTTGAAGAGCCTCTTAAGCCGCTAGTTATACTAGAGTCGCTTGAGTACGCTTTATTAGCAGAAGTCGCTATAGAAGACGTGATATCTGACCACCAACAGGTAATGGCACTCGATCTAGCACAAGAATTTGAGGTCTCAAATATTATTGAGATTACTGAGCGTTCTTCTGTAAAGATCGAACCTGAAGTCGAAGTGGATCTGAAGGGAGTTTCATATCGAAACAAACCATCTCATCGGCTCGATATCAGCCAGTTCCCCATTCAATGCCTGATGTTTCGCGTTGGCCAAAACTTGCTATCACTGCCATTGATAGAGATGGATGGTGTGGTGCGTTGGACGGATGAATTAACCCGGCTACCTCAGTCACCCGATTGGATATTGGGTGTATTAAAATATCGTGACACTAACATTCGGGTGCTTGATAGTTCAAAAGTACTTGGAATTCCTGCTATAACAGGACAAATGCCAAGTCATCTTCTTCTATTGTCAGACAAATCGTCGGCTATTTCCTGTGATGCTTTAGAGGGTGTGGTGACATTAGAATATAGCGACATACAATGGCTACCAGAGTCTGGTAATGCGCTTATGCACGGCATTATCCGAGAAACACTCGCCTATTTGCTTAGCCCGTTGGGCATTATTAGCTCGTTGAATATACCGAGTGAACAATGAACTATCTTGTACAGAGATATTTATTTTTCTAAAAATTGCTTAATATTTTATGGCTGCAGTCGATTACCCTTTTATATAGATATTACTGATATAAACATAAACCATATAGACATTATTCGTGGAGAATAAAATGGCTGGAGAACCTGCAACAGATGCCCGCAGTCAGATGCAATGCGTGACGTTTGAGCTTGATAATGAAACCTACGGTATCAATGTCATGCAGGTACAGGAAGTTTTGCGTGAGACAGAAGTAGCGCCAGTACCAGGCGCACCTTATTATGTCATTGGCATTATAAACTTGCGTGGTAACGTGGTTAGTGTGATTGATGCGCGCATCCGATTTGGTTTGCCGACAATTGAACGAAATGAAATGACCCGAATTATCGTTATAGAAGCGCAGCAACAAATCATCGGAATTTTGGTAGATAGTGTCGCCGAAGTTGTAGACATTAAAATGTCAGAAATTGAAACCGCACCTAATGTTGGCAATGACGAATCATCTCGATATATCGATGGTGTTGTCAGTCGGGGTGAAAAACTGCTAATACTTGTCGACCTGGATAAACTGTTGAGCGAAGCACAGTGGGGTAGCATCTCAAACATGTAGAGATGTTTATGAAAAAATGGTTGAGTCCTTAATCAATACCGTGACAAAGACACTAACGGTGCAGGATGCACTGAAAAAGCCTGAGCGCGATAAACCTCAAAAGCCAGCCCTTAAAAAGAAGAAATCGAATAAAAAAGACCCAGAGCACATCATTGATACCTATGCATAACCTGTGGGCATCTCTATAAATGAACTTTTACACGATTGAGGTGTGGCCTCTTAATCCCTATTATTGGCAGCTCCGTGCTCGAATCCTCATGTACTACTGGTACACTGCGGTTCTCGATAATTGCCCCATGCAGTTGTCCGCGCGGAAGTTACTCGGGCTCCCGCGTACCTAATGTTGGTGAATTGTTTCATGGATGTAACTAATTAGAACAATTCAGGAGCAATTGTCGTGGAGCAAAAAACAGACCACGAAAAATCATTATCTTTAGAGACGCCCTTATGTAAAGGTACATCCTAAGAGTTAATCCCCACAGCATTCATAAGTTGTCCATGAAATCTTTATGCTTACCGGATAACTTATAAGCAAAACTGAGTATCTCTGCAATGACAAAATAGAGTGCTTCGGGAATGTGATCACCCAAATCTAATTGAGCGAGTAATAAGGATAACTCTTCATCTTCGTGGACAGGAATATCAGCTTGCCTGGCCAATTCTAATATTTCATCAGCAAGCTCATGGTGACCTCTGGCAGTCACCACCGGCGCATTCTTGCCATCATATTCAAGGGCGATTGCAAATTTCTGGACCATAGTTATACCTTTATATCGAGCAAGGAATCGGGTACTGGGCTAAATGCATTATTACTTTCTTGCGGCGGTTGTCCCAAATAGCAAAAGAAATGCCCAAGATAAAAACCAGATTTGACTAACTGCTGTTTAAAGTCAGGCAATGCATCATTAATTTTATTTTTAGTCGCCTCTTTGATAGCCCAAAAGCTGGAGGATAAGGTATCGCCATCCAATAAAATATGAGTTGAAATCAAGCCGAGTAAACCAAACTCGAAGCTTAAGCGAATCTCCCAAGCCTGATTTTCTGCATTAGCAGCCTTACTTTTTTGACGGATTTTTAATTGCAAAGACTTAACCGTTTGTTGCTCCATGTAAGGGATATTTAAATTAAATGCCACTGGTTGTTGAAGCTCTTGCTGAAATCGAAGCGATGTTTGTTGAAATAGTTGCTGATTGAGTGATTGCTCAGTCGACCTAATTGCGTCACGAAATTGTGTTAATAATGGTTCGTTGTTATTAAAGGTCGGTTTTTTAAGTTGCTGAACTTCTGTGTCTGCTGATTCTTGACTGGCTTTCAAAAGCAATTGAATTAATTGATTAATACCCTGTTCGGTTTGGGGTAACTGGCGCATTACAGAAAGTAGGCTCGAGCTCGACAAGGCTTTCTCAGGTTTAACGCCCAAAGTATTATGGAGCGCAAGTTCAACCATTTTTCGAATGGCACGCTGATTTAAAGCAGTCATCGTTGGCAATGAACGTATCAACAATTCGAGTTCGGATGCCAATGTGGATATTGAATTGCTTGGCAACGCATTACCCTGATTAGCGGTAGAGTTGCCAGAAAAAATATGACTATAGTTTGTCAAAGTGGCTGCGGGGGGGTGTCCGGTATTGATTTTTAGAACTGATTGCACCAGCTGCAACAAGGGTTGCATTTGATGATTAGTAGAAGACTGGGGACGAGCAGATATTAACTGAGCGAGGGCCGATCTCAGTATCTTTTGATGATCAACCGACTTTATCTCAATTGTTCCAGATGCATCGCGGTGCAGTAAGTTGAGTAATTGACCAATCTTAAGTTGAGATTGCAACGGTATTGAGGTTTGTTCAGCCCCTATTTGCAGTAAGGTATTATTGCCTTGTTGACTGACGACGGTTGCCGGCGTCGGACGGTTTGCTGGCAGTAACGCTATTAATTTCAAAAACTTATCTGCGGCCAACACCGTCACTTGATCCTGTGACGGTATCACCTTTAAAACGGGGTTTTGTTTATCACCATCCAATCTGATCTGAACCGTATCGCCAGCCCTTAATTTAAGTGCGTTGCTACCTGTGATTTCACCCAAACGAGTTAAAAGCACTGCCTGACCATTGGCGACGCTCACGACACGCGCTTGAATCGAACCTAATTGCTTCAAACGACTAAGAATATCAGGTGGTGCATCAGCAACATTGCCTTTTGAGTGTGCTGTGGGCGGTAAGTTTGAAATTTCCATGATGGCAATATTTATCCACTGTGGGTAAAGGTCTGCCGTACTTAGTTCGAGTAATCGAAAAGAAGCACTTGCTTTGTCTTTCCGGCGAAAAGAAATACGCTAAAAAAATGTCACTACTGAAACTTTATCGGCCATACCAGCTAGATCTATAGTTTATGTTCAGAGAAAGTGATGCGATGGTTTCAAAAGTGACAATAAACTGTCAAATCGATAGTTTTAATAATATAAAAATTATTAAGTCATTGATTTAATTAGTTATTAATAGTTGGCACGTTATTCGCTTTAGGTTTGGTATAAATCTGTATTTAGAGTAATTTATAATGGCGCAACCTACAACGTTATATAGTGTTGAAAAAAGTAAAGCTCAAGTCGTAGCGCTAGACCCTAGGCGCTCAGATAAAGTAATGAGTAGCAGGCGGCATATCAGAGTGTTGGAATTGTCTGGTTTGCTGTCTCAAAATATAGAACTTGATAAAATCATTGAAGTTTTTTCAAATGACATTAGAAATGAAGTCCCTCATGTTGGTTATCATTATGAATATAGTGAAATAGGGGCTATTTACTCTTTAGGTGACCAGGCAGAATACAGCGCGAATTATCGACTGAGTGTCGAAAACAAGTCGATTGGAGAGTTGACCTTTTTTCGTCATCATCGCTTTTCGAGTGAAGAGCTTTGTGACCTAGAAGATTTGTTATGCTCCCTAATCTATCCTGTAAAACACGCTGTCATGTATCAAGTGGCTCTCAAATCTGCCTATAGTGACCCATTAACTGGGCTCAATAATCGAACCTCGATGGAGAAGTACCTCCCACGAGAAATTGACCTGGCAAAACGTCACCAACAATCGATGGCAGTATTAGTTATGGACTTGGATGGGTTTAAACAGATTAATGATAGCTATGGACACTATATTGGCGATCAGGTGTTGCGTGAAGTTGGTAAAGTTATTCTCAGTGCGGTTCGAAATACAGATTTAGTCTATCGCTATGGTGGTGATGAATTTGTTGGTGGCCTAGTTCAAACA
>JBLILW010000069.1:0-10695 GCA_047638435.1 Urechidicola sp. | reverse complement strand
TTTATCTTGATACGCTCCGACAAAATACACCTGCTCAGAAAGCAAACTGGTCGTATCATCCTGATGCACACTCTCTGGTGGGTAGAGTTCGTTTTGATAATCACGCGATTGCTGCAGCAATGAATTAACATCAGCTGTGAGCAACCTAATACGTCTTATTTGCATGCCTTATTTATCTCAAACTATTTAGAACCGAAGCGATAGGCAGCTCAGGCCACCGTCTAACTTACGAAATTCGGACACGTCCAGCTCAATCACCTCAAAACCTAAATCGGCAATGAGCTTACTGGTTTTTGGATAACCTGACGCAACTAGAACTCGGTTGTTTATCCAGACGCAATTGGCGGCGTAGGCTTCATCAGCATCAATAACAATATGATCAAACTCGGCAAACGCTGGCTTGTCACATAACTCACCAGTGATTACTAGCCGATTGTTTTCGAGATAAGAAACTGATGATTTCAAATGTAATGACTCGCTAAACGCGACCATTGACCCACTATAACCATGCGACTTGAGTATTTCGATTAACTGTTCGGCACCCGTCTGATTGCTGCGCTCTGACAGGCCAATATAAAAATGCTGCCCGACCATCATAATATCGCCTGCATCCAGTGTGCCTGGCGCTTCGATGGTTTGAACTTTATCGTAAAAAGCTAGCATTTCACTCGCCACCTTGCCGGTCTCACCTCGACGTGCCAATGCACCTGGCCGAGTCGATACCGCACAGCCAGACATTACTAGCGCCGCATCTTCTATAAATAAACCATCAGGGTAATCTTCGTCTGCTGGCATTACCGTCACTTCGAGACCACACCGTTTGAGGGCTTCGATATACAGTTTATGTTGCTTCAATGTCAATTCGTAATCAGGCGCACCCAATCCTGCTGTCGTAATACCATCAACTAAACTTTTGCCTGGCTTACGTACTATTGCTCTGCTAAACATATTGAGTCTCCTTGCTTATAATTAATTAACGCATGTTGAATTCGTTTAACCGCCTCTTCAAGCAGTGATCGTGGGCAGCCAAAATTGAGCCGCAAGTAATTATTATCGCCGAAATCACTGCCCGCTGACAAACCAACGCCAGCTTTTTCGAAGAATACTTTAGGATCTGTTAATCCCAGATCTGAGACGTCAATCCACGCCAGATAAGTTGCTTCAACCGGGTCGAGTTTTAAACCACGTATTTTATTTATCTCTGTCACCAGATAGTTTCTATTCGCGCGCAAATAATCAACCTGCTGATTATTCCAGTCATCACCATATTCATACGCGGCTTGGGCGGCCGTTGTACCCAGCAAATTGAGATAGGGTATTATGCCGATGCAGCCTTTACTAAATTTGCGTCGTATAGAATCATCGGGAATGATCGCAAAAGAGCAGGACAGACCCGCAATATTAAAAGCCTTACTCGGTGCCATTAACGTAATGCTGCGCTTTTCTATTTCTTTATTCAAAGACGCTATTGGGGTATGCGACATACCCGCTTCGAGCACAAGGTCACAATGGATTTCATCCGAGCAAATAACCAGATCGTTCGACACAACTTGGTCAGCCAAAGCTGATAACTCACTTCGGGTATACACTGCACCACCAGGATTTTGCGGATTACAGAAGAGCATCAGCTTGCTGCTATCATCAAGTTGTAACGCCAGTTTTTGCTGGTCAATCACCCAGCGGCGGTTGCTACGAATCATTGCCATCTGCTGATTGGCGCGGCCACTTAAGCTAGGCGCAGAATGAAAATACGGGTAGGCAACTGAGGGAGTTAAAACGGAATCGGTGGCATCGCAAAGACTACGGCAGGCAACGTGCATACTACTCACAACGCCTGGCATCCATACCAGCCAGCTTGGGTCTATCGACCAGTCATAGAGACGTTGCATTCGCTCGATAATTAATTCATTCAAACGACTGGGAATATTGGTATAACCAAAAATGCTATGCGACACTCGTCGCTGAAGCGCTTCTGTAATTTCTGGCGCTACCATAAAGTCGGTATCGGCTACCCACATAGGCAGCACATCAACATCACCGTAAAGTGACCACTTACAACTGTCGCTATTACTGCGGTCAACCAGTAAATCAAAGTTAACGGGACGA
This sequence comes from Urechidicola sp., assembly GCA_047638435.1. Lineage (GTDB taxonomy): Bacteria > Pseudomonadota > Gammaproteobacteria. Next base: position 8,589 of record JBLILW010000069.1, on the reverse strand, counting down.
TTAGTCATATGAAATGAGGTCTAATGTAATGATCGGTAGAAAAGAAAACTCTGCTATTGAATGCCTACTGCAACAAGGCTGAGCCAAACTGTTGTAAAATCTCGTCGGTATTGTATAGTCGAATTAGACAAAAGGCAGCACCGAATATCATGGCTGCCGATTGCCAGAGAGACACATAAAACTAAAATACCGGAGGATCGCATCAAAATGAAACTATTTAAACCTGTACTGGGCGCAGTACTAATTGGCTTGTTATCCGTCACTAGTGCAAATGCTGGTGACGTGCTTGACAAAATTATGTCCAGTAAAACGCTCAAAGTCGCGACTGATGCCAACTGGCCACCTCAGTCATTTATCAATGATGAGAACGAGATGGATGGTTTTGACGTCGACGTAGCACGTGAAATCGCCAAGCGTCTAGGCGCTAATATCGAATTCATTACGCCAAGCTGGGACATCATCACTGCTGGTAACTGGAATGGTCGCTGGGACATGCATGTCGGTTCAATGACACCAACCAAGCAACGTGCTGAAATTTTAGCTTTTCCAGCCGTCTACTATTATACACCAGCGGCTGTTGGCGTTCATAAAGACGCAAAGATGTCTAAAATTTCTGATCTGAGTGGTAAGAAGGTAGGCACGGGCACCGGCACTACTTTTGAGCTTTATCTTCAGCAAGACCTGACTATCGATGCAGAAGGCGCACCTAAATTTGATTTTAAAATAGATAATGCAGTCATTAAATCATATGAAACTTCAACTATCGCACTAGATGACTTACGTCTTGGTGATGGCGTTCGACTCGATGGTGTTGTTAGTAGCTTGCCTGTCTTTCTGGAAGCGATAGAAAACGGCTACCCCATTAAGGTCCTTGGTGATCCAATCTTCTACGAGCCACTAGCAGTAACAATCGATCTGGGCGACAGTGAGCTAAACTCAAAAGTGGCTAGCATTGTTGCAGCAATGCGCAAGGATGGCGTATTGAGCCAGTTATCGAAAAAATGGTATGGCGTAGACTACGCAACAATTAGGTAGCTGAACAATTAGAACAATAACTACCTGTTCGGCTTTTCTCTAAACCCGGGTATTACAGTAATGCCCGGGTACCTTTGAGGCGACCTGAATAGTCACTAAAACTATTTTAAGGTAGGAACAAATTTTGATCCAGGACACAGTAACTGACGACGTACTGCTCAGAAAACCCAAATTTATAGCGTTGCTTTTCGCTATCTTCTTAGTTTGTTTTTTTATCTTCGATCCATCCCGATCTATCATGGGGCACCTACTCGAACCCGCCCTTGGTGATCCCGAACAAAGCGGATTCTATGGTCGTTTTGTCACTTCATTTATGTTGTCGGCACTATTGGTTTTAAACCTGCTAGCAATCAGTTTCATTCCGCATTTTCGTCTTCAAGTCATTGTTGTTTGGATCCAACTATTAATTTTGTTTTTAACCTTCTTTTACAGCTTCGATCTCAGTTTCGTATTTATTCGAAGTAAAATTTGGTTCATGGTCACGCAAGGTATTTTCACCACCTTGTATGTTTCAGCCATTTCGATCGTAATCGCCTCTTTCATTGCGATCATAGGTGCAGTTGCAAAAATGTCATCCAATGGCTTTGCCTATGCGATTGCCAGTTTTTACACTTCATTTTTCCGAGGTTTGCCGCTATTGATGCAGGTTTACCTTATATATCTCGGCCTCCCCCAAATTGGCTATGTCATCGATGCAGTTCCCGCTGGCATTATTGCATTGTCGCTTTGTTACGGCGCCTATATGACTGAAATTTTCCGCGCCGGTATCATGAGTATCGACGCTGGACAGTGGGAAGGATCACGCGCGCTGGGCTTCAAGTTTGGCCTGACCATGCGCAAGATAATTTTACCTCAGTCTATCCCGTTAATTATTCCGCCAACCGGGAATCAATTTATTGCGATGCTTAAAGACAGCTCATTGGTATCCGTTATCGGTGTTTGGGAGCTTATGTTTCTCGCCAGAACGCTGGGCAATAAAACTTTCAATCACATGGAGATGCTCATCACCGCAGCCATGCTTTACTGGATGATGACGATGGTATTAGAGCTTATTCAGTCACGTATCGAACGTAAATACCAAAAACGACAGTCGAGATAAGCCATGTCTGAAACAAACCAGAATGAACAAGGGCCGATTATTTCCATTAAGGAAATGAACAAATATTATGGTGATTTCCATGCACTGACCGATATTGACCTTGAGGTTAATATTGGTGAACGTATAGTGATCTGCGGCCCGTCCGGGTCGGGTAAGTCGACACTCATCAGATGTCTAAACCGTCTTGAGGCACACCAGTCAGGCTCGGTCAATGTGAACGGTGTCGAGTTACATCAACACATGAAAGACATCGATAAAGTTCGATCCGAAGTGGGCATGGTATTTCAACATTTCAATCTGTTCCCGCACATGACTATTTTAGAAAACTGCACCGCGGGACCGATGTGGGTTAATAAAGTATCACCTGCAGAAGCTCACGAAACAGCCATGAAATATTTGACGCGGGTTAATATTCCTGAGCAGGCAGATAAATATCCAGCACAACTATCCGGCGGGCAACAGCAGCGCGTAGCGATTGCACGGAGCTTATGCATGAACCCAAAGGTTATGCTATTCGATGAGCCTACATCAGCGCTTGATCCTGAAATGGTATCCGAGGTACTCGACACGATGACCGCTCTTGCAGAAAGTGGTATGACCATGATATGCGTCACTCACGAAATGGGCTTCGCCAAGCAGGTGGCTGATCGCGTAATATTTATGGATGAAGGTAAAATTGTTGAGTCGAACGAGCCGATAGCCTTCTTCGAAAACCCACAGTCTGAACGAACCAAAAAATTCCTTAGTCAAGTACTGGTTCACTAAAATAATCCGAGAGCATGAAATAACGCTAGGTAATTTTATGCTGTCGGTTTATAGCGTTAATCAGGAATCCATTCAGTACCACTCAAGTTAAGTCATCGTGTGAATCAACCACGTGAAATAAGCACTGGATAATCGTTGATTTTCGAAAATCTCACCCAATATCGTATAGTTGAGCTATCGACTTTCAACCTGTCGCCCACGACAACTAGAGGAATAATTTTGGAACAATATAGAGGTACAACCATACTCTCAGTGAGGCGAGGCAATCGTGTCGTCATCGGTGGTGATGGTCAAGTCAGCATGGGCAACACGGTAATGAAAGGTAACGCCAAAAAAGTCCGTCGTCTATATAAAGATCAAGTGATTGCAGGCTTTGCTGGTGGTACTGCTGACGCCTTCTTACTATTTGAACTATTCGAAGGTAAGCTCGACAAGCACGGTGGGCAAATGGTGAGATCAGCCGTTGAACTCGCTAAGGAGTGGCGATCAAGCAGAACGCTACGTCGCCTAGAAGCTTTACTATGCGTCGCAAACCACGAAGCCTCGTTGATCATCTCTGGTAATGGCGACGTTATCGAACCCGAAGATAGCTTAATGGCCATTGGTTCTGGTGGCCCTTACGCTCAGGCAGCTGCACGCGCCATGCTCGATACCACCGAACTCAGCGCAAAAGAAGTCGTTAGCAGAGGTTTACAGATCGCTGGCGATATATGCATTTATACCAACCAAAATCATAGCTTCGAAGAGCTAGACTACAACGAGGTTTAAGCGTGGACAGCAAACTATTAACTCAGTCGCCAATGACCCCGCGTGAAATTACCCAAGAGCTAGATAAGCACATTATCGGCCAGGACAACGCGAAAAGAGCCGTCTCTATTGCGCTCCGAAATCGTTGGCGTCGACAGCAGGTCAGTGAATCGTTACGCAACGAAATTACTCCAAAAAACATCTTGATGATGGGCCCGACCGGTGTTGGTAAAACCGAAATTGCGCGTCGACTCGCTCGTTTGGCTCATGCACCATTCATAAAAGTAGAGGCAACCAAATTCACCGAGGTTGGTTATGTCGGACGCGATGTCGAATCTATTATTCGTGATCTGGTAGAAGTATCAATCAAGGAAACACGCGAGGCAGAAGTCAATCGAGTGCGTCACCTAGCAGAAGAAGCTGCCGAAGAAAAAGTGCTGGATGCACTGCTACCTCGGCCTGCCGATTTTGATCAGGAAGCCGTCGACACCACTGCCAACAATACGCGTCAAAAATTCCGCAAAATGTTACGCGAAGGCAAGCTCAACGACAAAGAGATTGAAGTCGATCTGCAGATGCAATCGGTTGGCGTAGAGATCATGGCTCCGCCGGGCATGGAAGACATGACTAATCAATTACAAGGCCTGTTCCAGAGCATGGGCAATCAGAAGACCAAAACCCGCAAGCTACGAGTCGAAGAAGCCTTAAAGATAATCACCGATGAAGAAGCCGCCAAGATGATCAACGAGGATGAGCTAAAACTCACCGCCCTCGAAAATGCTGAACAAAATGGCATTGTTTTTATTGACGAAATCGACAAAGTTGCTAAACGCCAGGAATCAGCCGGTGGTGGTGATGTTTCTCGCGAAGGCGTTCAACGCGATTTGCTGCCGTTAGTCGAAGGCTGCACCGTGGCCACAAAAGCTGGCACGATCAAGACTGATCACATTTTATTTATCGCATCGGGTGCCTTCCATATCTCAAAACCTAGCGATTTAATCCCCGAACTACAGGGTCGCTTACCGATCCGAGTTGAGTTATCGGCCTTGACCATCGATGACTTCGTGCGTATTTTACGCGAACCAGACGCATCACTCACCGAGCAATATATGGCGTTGATGGCGACTGAAGGTGTGACCTTAAACTTTACCGACGACAGCCTCGCCCGTATTGCCGAAGTCGCCTGGCAGGTAAACGAAAAGCAGGAAAATATTGGCGCCAGGCGGTTACACACCGTCATGGAGCGCCTGCTCGAAACAATCAGCTTCGAAGCATCGGACATGCCTGATCAAACCATCGATATCGACGCTGATTATGTCAATGAACATTTAGGCGAGCTATCTCATGAAGAAGACTTAAGCCAGTACATACTGTAGGAATCAGCCTTGAAACCAACCGAAATTAATTTCCATCAAATCTCTCGCGTCCTCGAACTCAGTTTCGAAGACGGCTTGAACTTCAAGTTTACGGCTGAATTTCTGCGGGTTCACTCACCCTCAGCCGAAGTGACGGGGCACGGCCCAGGACAGGAAACCTTGCAGCTAGAAAAACATGACGTCAATATCTCTAACATCGAACCCATTGGTCACTATGCGATAAAAATACATTTTGACGACGGTCACGACACGGGACTTTTTAGCTGGACCTACCTTTACGACCTTGGCCAAAGCTACGACACCAAGTGGCAGAAATACCTCAATCGGTTAAATGAAGCAGGGCACAAACATCCGTCGCTTTCATAGCAGCCTGTCACTATGCTTGAAGAAAAACATTTGATAAAACTTGCGACTATGCAGATGCCCTTCGGCAAGTACGCAGGAAAAACTCTAATTGATCTGCCTGAGGCCTATCTAATCTGGTTTGCCAACAAAGGCTTCCCCGAAGGAGAGCTCGGTCAGTTACTGGGCTTATGCCTGGAAATAAAGACCCAGGGAGTTGATGGTGTGGTTCAAGGACTCAGGCACAGAATTAATACTAGGCAAAAAATATAGCCGCCTATTTTCAAGTGAACCAAATTCAGGTGATCTAAGTTTAGCTAATCTGAATTAAATGGCAGGAAAGGCTCCCACCATTGCTGACCACATAGCCTAGTTCTGCTATCGTTCACCTACTGTTAATTGAACTATTTATTTCGACGACTGATACTGTGCAAAAAGAATCCACTACACACTTTGGCTTTGACCAGGTTCCAACCAACGAAAAACAGCGGCGCGTCGCTTCTGTTTTTGATTCGGTCGCTAGCAAATACGATTTAATGAATGATGTGCTGTCCATGGGCGCACATCGTTTATGGAAGAAATTTACCCTCGAACTTTGTGGTTTACGCGCGGGGCATCACGTACTCGATCTGGCAGGTGGCACGGGTGATCTAGCACTGAAACAAGCGGCGATTGTCGGTGAAAAAGGCCGAGTCTGCCTTGCGGACATCAATGCAGCTATGTTGCAACAAGGTCGTGACAGAGTGATCAACAAAGGCTTGGTTGGCATCATTGATACCGTTCAATGCAACGCAGAAATTTTACCATTCGATGACAATAGTTTCGATTGCATTACCATCGCTTTCGGGTTGCGTAATGTGACCGACAAGGCGAAAGCACTGGCGTCGATGTACCGTGTATTGAAACCCGGCGGGAGACTTTGCGTATTGGAGTTTTCTCGGCCTATTTACGAGCCACTAGAGAAGGTGTACGAGTTTTATTCATTTAAAGTTTTGCCGCAACTCGGCGAATGGATAGCGAATGATCGAGCCAGCTATCAATATCTAGCAGAGTCGATTCGTATGCACCCAGACCAACAAACACTAAAAACGATGATGACTGAAGAAGCCGGTTTCGACGAAGTTAATGTTTACAACCTATCGGGTGGTATTGTTGCGTTACATCGTGGCTTTAAGTACTGATCACTTATCATTAATAGCTAATCACGTATAACTTATTACTTAAGCCTCAAAATTAGATCAACTTATAATCCTGATATGCTCAATCATCTACCTAATAACCTCCTTGCCTTTGCCGAAATCGGCGGTAATCGCTTACTCTCTCTCGACGATCAAGTCATGGCACGATGCCTGGCTTTACAGGGGCGTTGTATCGAGCTTCATTTAACTGATCTTGATTTCAGGCTCTATTGCCATCCCGGCAGTTGGGGTATGCGGTTTTCGCAGGAAAAACCAACACGCGAAGTCGATGCGAGCATAGCCGGGCGACTCATGGCACTGGTGAATTTATCGCTACAGGAAGACAAAATTAGTACCTCTATCCAGGAGCGAGTCAGCATACAAGGCGATGCCCGCATCGCTCAACAAATGCAGAAAATACTCAGCGAGTTAGACATCGATTGGGAAGAAGCCTTGTCAAAATATACCGGCGATGTGATGGCTTACCAAATTCACAAACAGGTACGCGGTGCGGGTCAATGGTTACGCGATAGTGCATGGTCGCTATTGCAAACCAGCAGTGAATATATTCGTGAAGAACAACACTTGAGCCCAACCCAGGTTGAGTTCGAACGCTTCCAAAGACAAAACACCACACTCAAGCAAGATGTCGAACGCAGTGAAGCGCGCTTACGCCACTTACTAAAAGCAGTCCTGGATAACAAAGCCAAATGAAGAATTTGTTTCGCCTAATCGCGATTAACTACACCCTGGCACGGTTCGGTTTAGACCAGGTTTTCCTGTCGTTTCATTATTTACGACCGCTAAAATTTCTATCCATTATCAATCCATTCAACTGGTTTCGAGATAACCAGACCACACAAGCAGAACGGCTTAGGCTGTGTATCGAATCACTCGGCCCGATATTTATTAAGTTTGGACAAATGCTCGCGACGCGACGTGATTTGTTACCCGAAGACATCATTGATGAGCTCGAAAAATTGCTCGATCAAGTGCCGCCTTTTCCACTGGATCAAGCCCGCGACATCATCGAGCAGCAATTTGGCATGCCAGCAGAGCAGGCCTTTCTGTCTTTCGACGATCAGGTACTCGCATCAGCTTCAATAGCCCAGGTTTACAAAGCCGAACTTCACGATGGCCAGAAAGTCGTCGTCAAAATTGTCCGCCCAAATATCGAAAAGCGCATTCGTCAGGACACCGAGTTATTGATGATGTTGGCAGGATTGGTTGACAAGTACTGGGCAGAATCGAGTCGCATCAAACCAATGCAGATCGTCGCCGAATTTGAAAAAACGTTGATCAACGAACTCGACCTGGTGCGTGAAGCTGCCAATGCCAGCGAACTAAGACGTAACTTCGAAGGCTCGAATGATCTATACGTGCCTGAAGTTTACTGGGACTACTGCAAACCAAAAGTACTGGTTATCGAACGCATCGAAGGCATACCCGTCTCCGACATAAAGCAACTCAATGTACACAACATCAATCTTGAAGCGCTATCGAGAAAAGGCGTCGAAGTATTTTTTACTCAGGTCTATCGGCACAACTACTTTCACGCCGATATGCACCCAGGCAATATTTTTGTATCCACCGAAAACCCCGATGATCCAAAATACATTGCCGTCGATTTCGGGATAATGGGGTCGCTGTCGAAAGAAGACCAACGCTATCTGGCTGAAAACTTTGTTGCTTTTTTCAATAGAGATTACCGTCGCGTCGCTGAGCTTCATGTTGACTCTGGCTGGGTTGATGCCGATACCCGAATCGATGAATTTGAAGCCGCTATCCGAGCCGTATGCGAACCCATGTTTCAGCGGCCTCTGGCAGAAATATCATTCGGTCAACTACTCATGCGCCTGTTCCAGACTGCCAGAATGTTTAATATGGAAATACAGCCGCAATTACTTTTACTACAAAAAACCTTTCTCCACATTGAAGGTCTCGGGCGTCAACTCTACCCCCAGCTAGATCTATGGGATACCGCCAAACCCTTCCTCGAGCGCTGGCTAGACGAGCAGTTAGGCGTTCGTGCATTAGTCAAAGGCTT
>JBLILW010000068.1:0-10738 GCA_047638435.1 Urechidicola sp. | reverse complement strand
TGATGCACTCCGTAATAGAAACGTGGGTAGACACTCATCAACCAAAAATAAGCCCCATAGAAAATACTCTTGCTTTAAACAGGATAATAGAAACAAAGTGGCTTACGAGTGAGGCTTTGAGTCTATATGCATTGGTGATTGGCGAAGGTCGACGTTTTCCTGAAGCGAAACATCTATTTTGGAGTTCGTTTGACGAAAACTGGCAAGAGTCTTTAATCAATTCGACTGATAAACACGCCATTCCTATCGGCCTGACAGTCAAAGTGGTGATGGATCAACACTTAATAAGTCAGTTAAAAGAAATCTAAATAGTAGGTTTTCCAGCGACAGTAGGCTATTAGCAGAAAATCATTAGGCTACCATGCTTGGTAAAGTTATTTGGGCGTTAAACAACTATATATAAAATTCATTCGCACATTAGCCCTCCGACATTCTGCCGATCAAGTCATTAAACATAGTACTAGGAGCCGTTGACCAATTTGACCTAATCGTTACATACAGAGGGCAATTCTTGCTATAACATCTGTATTCGCTTTTATGCGGAATTAACCGTATAAACAAACTTAAATCGAGAGAATCATATGTCCGTTTATAGAATTACCCGTTTTGCCGCATCAGATATGGATAAGGTAAAAGAAGCCACAAATAATATGCGCGCTGTATTGGAAGGTGTCGGTGCTGATTTCATCGATCTAATTTCATATGGCAATGGCAAAGGTGTCGTCATTGCTAAGTATCCCGATCAGACAACAATGGATGCCGCTTCTAACGTGGCCAGCAAGGCATTTGCTGACATGATGAGCACTGGTGTCGTCGATGCAGATTCAGTACACCCGCATGTCGGCGAAGTGTTTAATTCTTTCTAAGGTTTCCGAATAATTAAGGGCAATGGCTCAGTTTATTTGGGATGGTAGACAGCAAACCATGCTTTCACCATCGCAGTGGCCACCTCTTCTTTTTCAATGTTTGCCAATAGAGGTCAAAGGGCTGTCATTAAGATAGCTTAATGCTGATGGGTTATCGACAAGGAGGTCGAATTTAGCGTGTGCAGAAACAACAGTAATATAGATCCACCATTAATTCGTAAATGACACCATGGGTGAATATACGCCACAGCGCACCTGAAATTCTGGCTGGCGAGGCATTATATGGCTTTGTCATAATGATCAGTTTCTCGGCCGAAAAAGTCATCGTCATTTAATGTGGTAATTAGGGCAAGTCATTCGAGAGGTTCAATTTTTAACTATTGTATTCCCGATGCTTATATCATTCGATTGACCGAGGAGAAATCAAGTTGGCTGAATTTAACGTCGAATCATTACACGCAGATTTTGGCGCGCGTTTAAGTGGCCTGGATTTATCTGCAGATTTGTCAGACCTGCAATTACGCGAAATTCATCTTGCGATCGATACCTATTCGTTTTTGTGTTTTTCCGATCAAACCCTATCAGATGATAATCAATTAGCCTTGACGCAGCGTCTTGGCGTCGCAGAAGCCGAGCACGTAACCCTTGGAAGCACCGGCAGGACTCGCTATTTCGGTAGTGTTGGCAATATAGATGATGAAGGCATTCAACAAGGGAATCAGCACCGTGATACACAATATCAATCCGGTAACCATCTCTGGCATTCAGACTCTTCTTTTCGTCATCAACCAAGCTATGTATCAATTATGTATCCCTATGAAGTGCCTGGGGAAGGTGGCGCAACCGAGTTTGTCAGTCAACGAGCGGCTTACCAACGGTTAGACAAAGCCGAGCAGGGTACCTACCAGGACATGACTGTGATCCACGACTACGTTTTTTCGCGCACCCAGACTGCTCCTGTGAATTTCTGCCACGCGGCGTCGCTGCCACCAGTAAAGCATCCGTTGATTCGCACAAACCCAGCAAACCAACTGGAGAATCTCTACATAGGTTCTCATGCCCGCTCCATCGTCGGGCTTGATGGCATAGAAAGCCGACGAGTGATCGATCAATTATTAAATAATACAACTCGACCGCAGGATATTCTCTCGCATAACTGGCGGGTTGGTGAGGTTGTAATATGGGATAATCGATGCGTCCTGCACCGTGGTACAGGCTACGATGCCGACCGTTGGCGTCGGCACATGCGCCAGACTAGGGTTGTTGGCGAACACAAAGGCGTTCTGTGATTAATCAGCGTAAAAAATCAAAGGCTGGTACACATTTGTTGTAAGGTGATTAGCAAGATGACTGAGTTAAACAGGTGAAGTCATACGCCTATTATCCCCGCACAACAAGTCGGAGCTGGAGCTTTGCAGAAAGGGGTGTCGGTAAGGAGCAGGATACGTTGAGTTTTAGCCCAGGAGAAAGCGACTTTAACTATGGAAGTCAATTTCATGTGCGAGGCGAAAGCCTCACCTACGCAACAACACAATATTTAGCAAGAATGGTAGGTTGCTGAATCTTCTTATTAATCACCAATATTTATTAGGCAGCACGAGCTGTAATGCCAACTAGAAAACTTAACCTTCGGTTTAGGTCGTATTTTTCAGGTATTGGCTTGCCTAAACCTGAATCTAAAACTCTCTAGGCGTTTGTATTGCCAATTCAACACTATGTTTTGTCTGTGTCGAGACGGGTATAATGATGCAACCTGCACTGCCAACTGGACATAAGTATGAACATTGAGATCAATCACAAAAATAACCCTTTGAATGGTGTTGGATTAAAAAGTTTGCTGATCGAGACAGTGGACCACTATGGCTTTCAAATTCTCTTTGCTTATTTAAACATCAATTGTTTTAAAACTAATCCGAGCATTGAATCGAGTGTAAAGTTTCTTAAGAAAACAGATTGGGCGCGTGAAAAGGTCGAAGCCTTCTATTTATACGAGTTTAAAAACTTACCTAAAGCATCGTCGGCACAGTTTTTATTACCTCCGAGGAACCGAATAATTCCAGATGATCAAACGCCAGGTACGCCTGCTGAATTAAACCTTGAGGATGCTGAGCAATTGCGTGAAAAGCGCGCCGTAAAATCGGCAGCATGGGACCTGAATGCAGCACATCGCACGGACCAGGGCTTTAGCACTCAACAAAACAAGCGTTCCAGTGAGCGAGATGGTTATAACAGTAGGAAGGTTGATTCCGATGCGCCTGAATCAGCGAGCTCTTCTGATGAAAAGAACGTCGATCCATGGGCGAACTGGAAAAATAAATCAGGGCGTTAATGTAGTACAAACTATAGGTTAAGCGAAACCTGCAAAAAGTGCAGCCAGGCTTTGGCTATTAAGTTAGCTCGACACCACATTGGTGATAGGTCTTCCTGCAACGAAAGCTTGCAAGCTTTCGATAACTACGTCTCCCATCAGTTCCCTCACTTCCAATACGGAAGTCCCCATGTGCGGCAATAGGGTGACATTCGGTAGGGCGCGTAACGCTTTTGGTATGATCGGTTCGTTCTCGTAGACATCCAATCCAGCGGCGAAAAGGCGTTTGTTTAGCAGGGCATCAATCAAGGCCTGCTCATCTATTACTTCGCCCCGGGAGGTATTGATGAGTACGCCGTGGGGCTGCATGGCGGCGAGTGCTTCCGGTCCAATCAAATGCTTTGTTTCAGCTCCACCTGGCACACAGATTTGAACAAAGTCTGATTGTGCCATCACCTCTGATATCGTGTTCAATTGTTGCACATTTGGGATATCCAAATGGGTGACCAGCGATCGGTTGAAAAAAACCACATTCATACGAAACCCAAAATGCGCTCGGGTCGCAATTGCTTGTCCGATCCGGCCCATACCAATGACGCCCAGCGTTTTCCCGCTGATATGCTGACCCAAGTACTGGTTTGGATGCCAGCCTGTCCACTCACCCGCGCGGACACAGGCTTCACCCTCGCTGGCGCGCCGCCCCGCCATCAGCATCAGCATCATCGCAATGTCGGCTGTCGCGTCGGTGACCGCTCCCGGTGTAATGGTTACTGTGACACCAGCCGCCTTAGCGGCCTGAATATCGATATGGCTGTATCCAACGCCGTAGTTAGCTAGCAATTTGCAACGTTGACCGAGCCTGAAATCCGTGGCATCGAAGACATCACCAAAGGTCGTCAACACACAGTCAAATTGGTCGAATATTGCCGAAATTTCCATTGGCTTTAGGCCAGTTACTTCTCCTCGCAGCGTCAGCTGGAAATCTGCGGCTAACTTGTCCGTAATACTAGAAGGCAAAGGACGCGTTATAAACAATTTTAGTTTTTCAGTCATGAATCTTTGTTCCAATCGTTGAGCCTTTTATCAGTCATTGTGCATTGCGAATTATTCAGTTTCAAGGTCGGTAGTCTATGTGACAGCATTGAGCCTATTAACACTCGGCAGGTTTCGATCGTGTACCCTTATGTGATGCTGTTATTTGCGCTAACATGTACATGTTACAGATTTTCAAATTGCTATGACCTTTTGCTCAATAGCTCGACACCCAGATACTTTACTTAGCGGCCAAACATAGCTATGACTCAGAACGATTCCGCTAGAGCGATGGTAATGATGATAGTGGCGATGCTATTTCTTCCGGGTATTGATGCTATTGCTAAGTGGTTATCGGGTAGTATCGAGGCGGGCCAGGTAACCTGGAGTCGTTTCTTTTTTCAAGTGATCTTCATGGCACCGCTATTGTTGCGAACCAGCGGTCCCTGGTTTACAAAAGCACTTTATCTTCATGCATTACGGGGTGCTTTTATTGCCTTCGCCACCTTACTGTTTTTTAGTGGATTGAAGTATTTACCTATAGCAGACGCCATATCGATATTTTTTATCGAGCCGCTTTTGGTTACTTTGATGTCTGCTGTTTTTCTTGGTGAAAAAGTAGGATGGCGCCGCTTCTCGGCCATTAGCATCGGATTTGTTGGCGCTTTGATTATCATCAGACCCGGCTTTGCTGTCGTTGGTTGGCCAGTTCTACTCCCTGTTGGAGCCGCAGTCTGTTTTTCTTTTTATATTCTGTTAACTCGTAAACTAGTCAAAAAAGAAGATCCCATCCGACTACAGTTCTTCGCGGGTATTTTTGGTTTTATGGTAATGACTACAGCCCTGCTGTATGGCACAGAAACTCAGATTCAGGTAATTACTGCGGTTTGGCCTTCAAAATTCGAATGGTTGCTGCTGGCTGGTCTTGGCCTAATAGCTACTGGCGCGCATCTACTTGTTGCTCATGCTTTTCGGCTAGCATCCGTCGGGACGCTTGCCCCATTCCAATACATTGAAATTATCGGTGCGACGTTGTTAGGGTATGTCTTTTTCGACAACTTCCCAGACGCTATTACTTGGCTGGGTATTTCGATTATCATCGGGTCTGGTATTTATGTGTTCAGACGTGAGTCATTACTTGCACAAACAAACCAGGCTAAAGTTGAACCCGTACTTGAGGTTCATTAGGAGCCTGTTGTTCCTGGAGATAGCCAAATAAAGCATGCATCAATAGAAAAGCGAACTATCCACATATATCAGCGAAAGGTAACTTCAACGCTATCTTTAGTTACGTTACAAAATTTAGGTTCTTATCGAGTTCTGATGAATATAATTAATCCAAAAAAATTGCTCAATAGTAAGTGGTCGGCTGTGATGCCGGCTAATAGAGAAAAACACTTCCTAGTATCTGAAATTAAATTTGATGAAGAGGGTATGGTCGTTTCATGCTGCATTGAAGCGGTTATGTCAAAACGTGTCACTCCTATCAATTGGCATGATTTAAAAGATGATAGCCATTGGGTTCATGGCTGGAAATAGTTAAAAGGGATTGTGGTGCACCCTGCTATACTTTGGATAGCTAAACTGAAACTTTTAATCAAGCTCTGGATGATATTAAGGAGAAAATCATGGAAACACCTATTCATTCTATAGTGACATTATTTGATCAATTAGGGTTAGATAGCTCAGAACAAGGCGTCAATAAGTTCATAGAAGAAAATGGCCAGCTGCTGGGTATTAAAGAGTTGCACAAGGCAGGTTTCTGGAATGCTTCACAAGCATCTTTTTTAAAACAGGCGTTGGACGAAGATGCTGATTGGGTTGAGATAGTCAATCAACTGGATGTCATGCTGCGGTGAAGTACAAACCGTTGTTCTAGAGCACTATTCTTCAGGCTCAAGCTCTAACCCAACATAAACCGACACCACTCGTTTATTCCCCAACCGAGGATGCAATTTTGTCGCCAGATACGCACAACCAAATAAGCCAACTGCAGTTAAACTGAACATTGCGTGCAAGGGTGCGACGATTAATAACAAGCTCGCTGTACCGGGAGTAATGACGCCAGACACATCGCGAAAGGTAGAATACACCGCCGACATTTCGGTTCTTTCGGATGGTCGTACTGCCATCAAAAAAGGCAGACCGCCACACATGTCGAGCAATATCAAAAACATCGAGGCAAATACCAGTGAACCAATGGCAAATTGAGAGCCTGCTACTTCGAGTGACGACGACAAAAAGAAGACGCCACTACCACAAAAACCCAACATGACTGCCTTACGCACATAGCCTTTCATAGCCTTTAGCATCAATGGCGTTATAAATAGGAACGCGTTAGATGCTGATAACAAGATGCCGCCTAACTGTTCGCTATAGCCATTTTCTACTGCGTAGATTGGCAAGTAAACTACATACACCCACCAGGCACTAGAGCGCATCACCGCAAAGCTCCAGCCTGCGACGAGCCTGGGTTGTTTGCGAAATTTATTTAAAAACGCGAACGGATTCGGTGGTTTGATTTTCGCTTTATGAATGGCCTTACCATTGCCCAACCTCAACTTCCAAAATGCAAATAGCAGACAACAGGCGGCTAGTGCCGACAATATGAAGGGTGCGGGTTTCCAGATGTCCATTAGCCAGACACCCAAAAAAGGTCCCAAAGTCCATGCTGCGCCACTATAAAACAGTCGCAGCGTTTCACCTTCGCTCAATTTGGATCGACTCACATAATCCATGAAGTAAGCGTTGGTACAAACTGTTATTACGACCACTGCCAAGGTCATAAAAGCCATACCGATTGCAAGCACCCATGTGTCTGCAAGGGCACCAATGGTTGCGCCAATAATGAAAGCCAGTACTGCGCCAGTGTAGAGCCATCGCCGAGCTATGTACCGACTAGCCCACGGTACAATTAGAGCGGTAATAAACGATAATAAACCGACCAGAAAATAAACTTCCGATACCAGTTTTGCATCGGAATACACTCGGTACATCGCTATCGGCAAAACTGATATCAACATCCCTCTTGCCGCACTCTCTAGTGCCGCAAGCATCGCAAACGATTTAACACCGGGTGCTGGGTCGTAACGAACAAGGTCTGGATGACGGTTGAGGAACATGGAGAAAACTCCGTTTCAATTAGCTGCGAGTATAGAAATCGTTATACCCTTTTATTTTTTCTGGTATGACGAAAGTTTTCGATCACTGTGTTTGGATAACTCGATGGCAAACTAAAAAAGTTTCAATATAAAAGTAGGTGATGGCCTGATGCCAAAGCTGAAGTCAAGTTCATACGGCGCCAAAATCTATTTACTAGCTGCTCTGGTTTTTTATTTTTGCTGCACAACTTACCGAGTCATCTTGTTGATTATCTATAAATATTAAAATAAAACGTAATCTTTAGATGCTTTCTTTTTCAATTGTTTGGGTATATCTATCGGAGCTGGCATTAGTTAGCTGCCGACTGCTATTTAAAAGGGCAAAAACTAAAGTGTTTTTTAATCATAAAGCCATGGAAGGTTTCTTACATAAACAAACTACTAGTCATATTACTTGGCATCGGCACATTAGTTGGTTCTTTGTCGTTACACGCAGCTGACCGATCTATGGGGTTTTTATCACTAGTAACAGCATGGGAGATAGTGCCAATTTGGGCGGCCTTAAGGGGCTGAGGTAATACTTCGTGGAATTCTGATCACCCATCCAGAGGATGCGATCAAGCGGCGATAATTAAAACAGGCGGTGCCAGAAAGTATTATTGATTTGCCGTGGATTAGTTTTGGCAGAAGATTTTTCAGATAGGAATGATTTGATACCTGGCTTTACCCACCAGGTATCAGGTTAGATTTTACTTCTCGTTTACTTACTTAGTCGCTTAATTAGGCCGCAACGATATTATGCTTAGGCCCATAAGGGAAATGAGTGATGTTTTCGACGCTATTATCTTCGTCAATAACCAGAATATCGTGCTCACGATAACCACCAGCGCCCGGCGTACCCAATGGTAATGTCAGCATTGGCTCCATTGAAATAACCATGCCTGGCTCTAGTACTGTGTCAATATCTTCACGCAGTTCGAGTCCCGCTTCGCGGCCATAGTAATGCGACAACACGCCGAACGAATGACCGTAACCAAATGAACGATATTGCAATAGGTTCTGATCTTCGAAGAAACGGTTAATTTCAGTACAAATACCTGAACAGGTTGCGCCTGGCTTAATTAATGAAATGCCGAGTTCGTGTGCATCAACATTGGCTTGCCAAACACGCAGTGATTCGGGATCCGGCTCGCCGAGGAATAAGGTACGCTCCAGAGCGGTGTAGTAACCAGAAATCATTGAGAAGGTATTGAGGCTTAAAATGTCGCCCATTTCCAGCTTCGCAGTGGTAACAGGGTTGTGCGCACCATCCGTATTTAAACCAGCCTGAAACCAGACCCAGCTATCTCGAATTTCACTGTCGGGGTAACTCTTGGCAATTTCGAGTTCCATCGCATCGCGACCGGCCATGGCCACATCGATTTCTCGTGTACCCAGCTTGATGGCCGCTTTAACAGCTTCACCACCGATATCAGCAGTGCGAGCACCTGCTTTAATCAGTTCGATTTCTTCAGCCGACTTGATCATACGCAAAGTCATGATGTCGGCATTTAAATCTTTCAACTGGATATTGCCTAACATGCTTATCATCACATCACGTGATACGAGTGTCATGTGATCGGCTTCGATACCGACGCCTTTAGCATTGGGGATAACTGATTGAACTGCACGCCAGTAGTTGTTGCGTTTCCAATCGGTGTAAATAATGTTTTCGCCAAAGCTACGACGCCATGGTTGTCCACCATCGATATTAGCCGATATGGTGACACAACGATCAGCGGTAACGACACAGGCATAAGGACGCCCAAATGCGCAATACAAAAAGCCTGAATAATAGGCAATGTTATGCATGGATGTGAGTACAGTGGCTTCGACGCCTGAGTTACTCATCAGGTTTCTTAATTTACGCAGACGATTTTCGAATTCTGTAGCAGAAAAAGGAAGTTTGGCTTTTGACCCGTTGTGTAGTTGAAAAAACTCGGGACGTTCAGTTAGAGATTGTGACATAGGTTCATTCCGAAAAATCCGGGAAACCTAATTGTGTTTACCCGGTTAGCTGGTCCGGGCGTGCAGGATCAAAAATCTGCAAATGCAGTCATCGATAACGCTTGGGTAGTAGCGACGCCATCGCTACAGAATTAATTCTAACGATCTGGGATTATTCAAGCAAGTGATTTTTTTTCAAATTCTGCTGTATTAGAAGCTTGTTAATAATAACGTCACTGGTAGCATCCAGCCTTTCAACTGTTTGAATTATTCGATGAACCAGCCCACACAAGCAATGACCAGTTGGGGTGATATTCTAACCCGTGAATATGCTGCAAAAATTGCCACCATGGTTCTGGCAGTTTGGCTGCATGCATCCAACTCGATGTTGACAGCAACAACGATGCCGAGCGCCGTCAGTGAAATCGGTGGGCTAAACCTGCTCCACTGGACCTTCTCACTTTATCTGGTGGGTTCGATTGTTGCTGGTGCAAGTGTTGGTCTATTGGTGGTCAGATCAGACATTCGTAGTACGATGATACACTCGGCGCTAATTTATGCCTTTGGTTGTGTCGTCGTGGCGCTAGCTCCTAACATGCCCATGGTATTAGTCGGACGGATTTTACAAGGCTTAGGTGGTGGTGGCTTGATGGGCCTGGTTTACATTGCCCAGAGCCGATTTTTTCCGCATCAGTTTGTACCAAAGATAATAGCCTGTTTATCGGTCACTTGGATGATTGCGGCGTTTTGTGGGCCAATGATAGGCGGTGCCTTCGCCACTTGGGGTGTCTGGCGAATGGCTTATTGGGCATTTGGTGCACAGGCTTTATTGTTAATCGTCGCGATTAGTTTACTACTACCCAAAGAAGCCAGGTTGCTAGCGCCGAAATCAGAGCGCATCCCCATCGTTCGCCTGGCTATTCTAGCGACAGCTATCGTTTTAGTGTCACTGGCAGGTGCCGATTATGATTCGTTCACCACACCCTTACTGGTTCTATTGGGTGGTATCGCAATGGTTGTGTTTGTGTTTCGAGATCGCGCTGCGTCATTTAGTCGAATTCTACCAAAGGATGTGACTAACTTAAATCATCCGATCGGTAACGGCGTATTGACGATATTTTTGTTATGCCTATGCATTATGTCTTTCTTGATTTACGGGCCCACTATACTAATCAAATTGCATGGGGTAACACCTTTTATCGCCGGATTGATCGTTATGGGGGAAACTCTGGCCTGGAGCTGCTCAGCCATCATTTTTTCCAATACAGCTGAACACAAAGAGCCCATGCTCATTCGCATGGGTAGTGCGCTGGTGGTCATCGGCCTGATTGCGATAGCGTTAACGCTTCCAGGGCAGCCATTGTGGATGATTTTCATTGCATCCATGATTGGCAGTTCTGGTTTTGGCATGATGTGGGGATTTATCATCAAACGAATCATCGCCA
>JBLILW010000067.1:0-10747 GCA_047638435.1 Urechidicola sp. | reverse complement strand
AAAAGCTTGCAGGTAGCAAGACAGCATGGCCAGAGCCAGCACCTCGACATAGAGTATATCGATTGTTCGGCAGAGGAAATACTCCAATTCGGGAAACAGTATGACGTAGTTTTAAACATGGAGGTCGTCGAACACGTGGTTGAGCTGCCCACCTTCATTCGTAGTTGCGCGCAGCTAGTAAAAAAAGATGGCATTACTTTTATCGCTACCATTAATCGCAACCCACTGTCCTGGTTATTCGCGATTTTAGGGGCAGAGTATTTACTATGCTGGTTACCACGCGGCACACACCAATGGTCAAAATTTGTCAAACCATCAGAACTCGCAGCGCTACTCTTAAACAACGAGCTTACCGTAACCGTTAAAAGCGGTGTACGCATCAATCCGTTTAACAAGCACTTTTCATTAACCAAAAATCTTAATGTCAATTACATGGTTGTGGCTACCGCTGCTAAAGATCAATTTAAAACATTAAGCTTAAAAGATTAAATATGCGCTTAAGCGCCCGCTAAGTGATCCCGTAGGCCAATTCATACGTATTAATTTTAAACTACGGTAACAATTGGTATGGAAAAAAATTGAATATTTTTTTACTAGATTACGATATCGAACGTTGTGCTAAATATCATTGTGATCAGCACGTGTTAAAGATGATTTTAGAAAACGTACAAACGCTATGTACTGTTTTAAATAAAATGGGGCTGAAGACGCCTTACAAATCTACTCATATTAATCACCCTTGCGTGTTGTGGGTCGGTGATTCGTTTGATAATTTCCTCTGGCTAAAAGACCTGACATTGTTGCTCAACGACGAGTACCTATATCGATTCGACAAACAGAATAACCATCGCTCAATCGATGTGCTGCAATCGATTTCAGGATATCGATATGCCCACCGTGGGCTTACACCGTTTCCTCAGACAATGCCAAAAGAATATAAAGTTCCTGGTGATGCAGTTGCAGCCTATCGGCGTTTTTATATTGCCGAAAAACAGAGCTTTGCACGCTGGACCCGACGCGAAAAACCCGAATGGTTTGTGTCGCTAGAGTCTGAGAAAACCTGACTGATGAACGACTAAATTTATTTAAAAAAAACATTCAATCAACCTAAACGATACCAACGAGATACACTATGAAACAGGAAATGACACGTAGAGAACTCTTAAAGGCGGCAGCTTTAATCGGAATTTCTCCATTTATAACCATTGGCAGTATAAAAGCACTTGCCAGTTCACCACAACTTGATCCCGAAAATGCTCAAGCAAAGGCGCTCGAGTACAGTCATCAATCGTCTATAGCCGAAAGAAATTGCGGCAACTGCCGTCTCTATACCGGTGATGCTAGTCAAGATTGGGGGCCCTGCGCGATCTTTCCAGGGCAGAACGTCGCTAGCGCTGGGTGGTGCAAGGCATGGGTGGCTGAGGGATAGCACTCGATTATTTCATTAGTCGGCAAACCTACCACATCGCATCTTTAGTATACAATGATTAGGGCAAAAACACGCTGGGGGAAATTTTTGATACCCAGTACAGGCATCGTCACCAAACGAATGCTATTTGTTTTAGCCTGCTTCATTATCAGTGGGTGCCTAGGGGTGCCAAATAATGTTCGTCCAGTCAGCGACTTTGAACTAAACAGGTACTTAGGGCAGTGGTACGAAATCGCAAGACTGGACCACTCTTTTGAGAAAGGCCTCGTAAACGTAACCGCTGAATACTCCATCCGAGAAGACGGCGGTGTTAATGTTGTAAACCGAGGGTTTTCAACTAAACACAAAAAGTGGAACGAGGCCAACGGCAAAGCATATTTTGTTAACGGCGTAGAGGAAGGGTACTTAAAGGTTTCTTTCTTTGGTCCGTTTTACGGGTCCTACATAATTTTCGAGCTCGACAAGGAGAATTATCAGTACGCTTTTGTATCTGGCCCAGACTTATCATATTTATGGCTACTATCAAGAATCCCAGAAGTGTCCGATGAGGTCATATCCGATTTTGTTAAACAAGCAAAAACCCTAGGATTTGATACCAGTGGCCTGATCATGGTCAATCAGAAGCCACCATCTTAAACATTAAGAAGTAATTTGAAAACAGCAGGCTTTTCGATTAATTCTGATCATAAATACCTTGCCACCTGAACTGTGCTGTTTAGAGGTTAACCCATTAAATGTAAATTTTTCTCGACCATTTCAAACTTTTCACTATCAGCTATGGACGAATACTCGACTTGCCAGCATGCACTTAATCCGATATTTCAGGATGCTATTTCCAAGCGGTTACGGCCTAATTCTTTGGCCTTATATAGCGCCGCATCAGCTACCTTCATTAAATTGCCCATGTCATAGTCGCTATGAAGTGGAGCCATTGACAAACCGATACTAACTGAGAAATTCACGTCCCTACCCTCATGGCTAAACGTCATGTCGTTGAAGCAACTTCGCAAGCGTTCACCCAATGCGCAGGCATCTTCAAGTGTGATTTCACTTAATAAGATAACGAATTCCTCACCACCATGACGGGCGAAAATATCACTCTCTCGTATAATCGATGAAAAACACATAGCAAATCCACGTAAGACTTCATCTCCCATTGCATGACCAAAACGGTCGTTTACCTCCTTAAAGTTATCTAAATCACAACTCAGCATGGCAACAGTACGCTTATAGCGTTGCATTTCATTAACTAATTTTAAGCCCGCTTCCTCAAAAAATCGTCGGTTATAAACACCTGTTAAAGGATCGGTTGTTGCCAAAAGGTTTAGCTTTGTATTCGCATCAAGAAGTTCTATAGTGCGATTTTGGACCATGCTTTCCAATTTATTATTTTGATCAACTAGCGCTTGCTCTGCACTTTTGAATTTATCTTGTACATCTTTAAGGCGTTTTAGTAATAAGTTTAACAAACCCGTCATTTTTCCCAATTCGCTTTTCTTATGCCAATTGCTGACGACCAACTCTTGATCAGGGTTGTTTGGATCAATCGCATTTATTTGACGCCCTAAATGGATCAAGGGGCGGGTCAGAGTATAATAAAATAAAACCAACAGACCTGCACTTAGGATAATATTACGTAGGAAACTTCCGATGATTGTTCGAAAGGAGCGTTGAAAAAACTGTTCAGCAACAAGGTAACTATCCAAGCGCACTTCAATGCGTCCAATTTCACCTTTGACACCAGGAAATTTGAGCAACACGACGATTGGTTTTTCAGAGCTGAACAACATACCAGCAATCCCCGATAAAACCGATTGGCTGAGTTCATGTTCAGTTTTATAAAGGTCTTCACCCAAATCATCAATAATGCGCACATGTTGGAATAAGTCATATTCTCCCAAACCTAGCACCACGGTTCTAGCCAATGCCGGATCAATATTAAATACAGCCTGAGCAGCTTGGTGGCGCATTGCGCTGGCCACTTCGGTTGCATTGCGACGAGCTGTTACTTGCTCGTCGAACAAATCAAGTGCAATGGTTGCAACACTTAAGATCAATCCTAAAATAAAGGTAAGGCAAAGGGTAAAGAAAGTTTGACGGAACCAAATTTGGTCTCGTAACGGCGCTGTACTTTCTGAAGTTGAGGGTTGGAAGGAAGTCACCCTCATTTAAGATTAAAGTATCCATCATAGATTATTCGATAACGTTTTTTTGAATCTTCATCCAAAAAGTCTTCATAGAAACGTCTAAAATCCTCACGTTTTACTGCTCCAACCAACAAAGAATCAATCTTTTTTATCACAGCCTCGCCCCAAGGGGTTTTAGAGCAGCCGATATAGCCAACCGTATACTCTTTAATTTCATTGATCGGTAGTTGGACGATATCAGCTGCAATCCCGATGGATCGCCCATGGAACTGGGCTTCAACCGGTTGAGCAAACATGGCGTCGATATTACCTTTGGCCAACATCGTCAACAGGCCTTTTGGCCCTTCATTCCCCAATCTTTCAATTAGATTAGCAGACCCTTTATATTTGGCTAGAAGGGCATCTATCGGCTTGGTATAGGAGCGACCATTTGAATACCCAATGCGCACAGCACCAGATTGAATTACTTTTTCAAGCGAGATGCTCCCCAATTCATCTTTAAAGTCATTGAATTTTGACAAGTCACCTTTGCGCACAACAAGATCATTGGGTAACAACAGCCGTGCAGGTTTGGTAAAGGCAATAAATTCTGAACGTGCAGGTGTTTTAAGTAAAGTAACCGAACAAGCGTTCAACCCCTTTTTCATATCACGCAAAGTGCGTTTAAACGGTGATACCAATACCTGATGGTCAAAATCGTTCAGCTCCTGAATCAGATAATTTTCAATCCGGTCTGAATACCCTTTTCCCTCATCAGGCCCATTAACAATACTCAAAGGTGGAAATTCTGGCTTATACCATGTAATGGTTTTATCTGTATCCGCAGATACCTGCCCTAGGTATAAAAAGACAGTTAAAAGCAGCAATGATTTTTTGTGAATTCTCATTCCAGTCCCTATATTTTTAAGTTTACAATTATCTTTTGCTTCTAGTGATAATGGATGCAACCAGTCTCCGTCATACTTAACTTTTATCCAAAAAGTAAGAAGGCACCTCTCACTATTTATATTACCCTAATTACTTGTAATTTATTTCACTAAATCTTTAGCGCTACCACAGTGATGGGGAATGAATTGACGCTACCCTCCACTATTTAAGTTCATTTTGATCAAGACTGGTTTGTGCAGGAAGAATTTGCCGCTAGCTGAGCCTGATTGCATACCTTCGTCCCGGCCTGATAGAGGGCTCAGTTCGCCGCTTTCAGAAATCCACCAATACCCTTGTCGCTATTATTGGGCAATACCAAAATACCGGCACTAACTGTAACGATACGAAAAGCCTACCTTTCTTGTGGTATTTTATATATAGCGGTTGAAGTAAAAAAAATTCCTACGTTGATTGCCATGACTTCCTTCTATTGATCATGGTTTGTAATACAATAGTCAACTCAGCTTTAGCTATCAGCATTTTAAGCATCACTATTTAGTCGATAAAAACATGAATCGCATCAGATCCAAATTTCTAACCACTTTAAACTCGCCTTTCATTGCCGTCGAAGAAACCTTCAATACTCGCGTCAACCAATTCAGGACTCACTACTAATGGAAAATAAAACCGGCGTACTGTTAATAAATCTGGGCACTCCGGATAGCCCATCCACGTCTGATGTGAGGTCATATCTTTTCCAGTTCCTTAATGATCCACGAGTCATTGATTTACCCTGGCTATTACGCAAAATTCTGGTGAACCTGATTATTGTGCCATTTCGAGCACCAAAATCAGCCAAACTTTACCAACAGCTTTGGACCGAAAATGGATCACCATTGCTCTATTACAGCAACAAAGTCACCCAACTATTGGATGATGATCTGGGTACGGATTACACCGTACACCTCGCGATGCGTTACAAAAATCCGGGCATTCCCGACGTTTTAGCTGAAATGAAAAAGCTTAATTATTCTCGCATTGTGGTGTTGCCCATGTTCCCGCAGTATGCCTCGGCTTCAACCGGATCAGCATTGGAAATGGTGATGGCTGAGATTGGGAAGTGGTGGGTAATCCCCGAACTGAAAATTATCAGTCAGTATTACGACCACCCCGATTTTATTGGCGCGATCGTCGATCGAGCAAGCAAATATGACCTGGACGATTATGATCACGTGCTGTTTTCTTACCACGGCCTGCCTATGCGTCATGTTGACAAGGTTTATGATGAAGGCCTTTGCTCAGACAGGGACTGTGATCATGAGATTACTGCAGAGAACCAGTATTGCTATAAAGCCAGTTGCTTTGCGACAACTCGACTACTGGCTGAGAAACTGGGGCTAGCGGAAGCCGATTACACGGTGTGTTTCCAATCGCGACTTGACAAAAACTGGCTGGAACCCTTCTCAGACAAAGTAGTTGAAGCTCTGGCGAAACAAGGCACCAAAAAGTTATTGGTGTTCTCGCCAGCGTTTACTGCCGATTGCCTAGAAACAGTGATCGAAATAGGTGATGAATACCAACAGATTTTCACCCAAAATGGCGGTGAGACTATCCAGCTGGTAGAAAGCTTAAACGACCACCCTCTGTGGGTCAGCTGCCTCAAAAAATTGGTCTTGAATACCAAATAAGCTGGTGCGCTGATTATATAATTTCTCAGCATGCTTGCTGGTAGAGGAGTTCTCAGGTTCTCGCTGAGTGGTTTGAATGCTAGAAAAGCCCCGTTGATCAGCAACGGCAACTTTGAAGTTGTGGATTGACGAATCATACGATTATAAGTGCTTATGAACCCATTATTAACGGCACTGTCTTTTTGGAGTTATTAAAATGACTGAATTAACTATCTTTTACGATGGTGGATGCCCACTCTGTGTCTCGGAGATGCGCCATCTGTGCCGATTAGACGTCGAGCATAAAATCGCGCTGCAAGATATTCACGAAAAAGACTGCTCTCAGCGCTTTCCACATATTGATCCTGTGCATGCCGACCTGATTCTTCATGGACAGCTGGCGAATGGTGAAATGATCTACGCGCTGGATGTTACTTATGTAGCCTGGACTCTAGTGGGCAAGCGTCACTGGGTTGCGATACTGCGCTGGCCGCTGGTCAAACAGGTGTCACATTGGGTCTATCTATTTTTTGCCAAGCACCGCTCGCGGATATCAAAGATATTAACCGGCAGCGATCGCTGCGAAGTCTGTGAAATCAAGCGAGACTAAAGATCAGCAATGCTACTTCACCTCTGTTGCTTTGCGCTAGCGGCAGTCTTGACTAAGTAATCATTGCGGACTAAAGGTCCGACTCCATAAATGATCCCTTATGTGGCAATTAATTGTGAACCATTAGTCGATCAATAACGTATAAAATTCCTTAGGCTAACTAAATCGATTTATATCACAGGATGCCGGTATCAGATAGACTGGACAAACATTCGGTATTACCTGCTAGTAAAGAATCACCTCAGGGCAAAATGAAAAATAAAACATCGACCGTGAATGACGACAGAAAAAAATCTGCGCTCAGCGTGAATAAGGACAGTAGGAGCCTTCTTTTACGTATAGCTGGCTGGGCTGGTGTGGTTATAGCAACACCGTTTTTTATATGGGCGCCACTCGGGTTAACTGGTTTAGTACCGTCCATGATCGATGTCTTTGGTGTCGTCGGGCTTCGTATCCCAGCGGCAGTCACAATCGCTGCTTTGTTGCTAGCAGCGGTCGGGTTCCATCGAGTTTAGAGGGCAACATCCGGGCCCTTATCCGGACAAACAACAATTATTAGGTAAGGAGATTAGTATGTTCAAACTATCCGATTTATTCATTATGCTCGCAGTTGGAGTGTCCTTTGCGGTTTCTGGGCTACTCTGGTTTGAGGGTAAGCAAATTGAAGGATTGTTTACTGCCATATGGGTGCCTTCTATCCTTGCGTTCGGTATCTATTTCAAATTGTCTAGCCTTCTGGCTAGGAGAGAGCAATCATGATTGCCGACAATTTACTTTATATCGCTATTTTTGTATTCATTATAATGTTCATAGGTCTTGTGCTGACGTTCCTGGAATTTCATTACGGTAAACCGAAGCGACAACAAGAGCTCGCAGAGAAGAACCCAGAAGCAGCAGGCGGGGACATGCCTGCCCGCTAGGTTCATGCGCTATGCTTTGAATCTATAGGGACACAACATAGCTGCTGACTTATCACCCCACAGACAGTCAGCAGAGCTATTGTGAATCCAATTAATAGAGTCCAGTAGCGGGTTAGATTGCCTAATGAAGCAATTTAAACCGCAATATTTCTTTATAAAGATGTAGAAATTTAGCTCTGCTGGCGATGTTAGATTTGTTGAGTCCTATACTTTTGATGCCCCTACCTTGTAGAACCTAGCATGTAACCAGCAGTAAATCTTTTCTCGATCGAACGAGGCAAATAGTTTTTTAAAAAAACAAATCACTACTTATGAAACAAGACTTCTAGTTGCTTAAAATTCACAAAAATAGTAGCCGGTTTGTTCGTAAAATGAAGAATAGGAATGATAAATTCATCTAATGAATATATACGCAGTAATCCACTACCCTAACGTAAAAATCATTAAAGTGTACACTGACAAACAGTTAGCGCAAAATTTCAGCGACGACAAAAACAACGCCCTACGCTCAGAATTTGGTAACCACGTAGATAATTTCTACGCCATTGAGAAGCATGTGCTGATACAAAAAAAAGTGAGGTTATAGATTAAGCTAAGCCCTATAAGAATGAATTTGAAACCCCTCTTACATTGATTGATTTCTTATTGCGCTGACCTGATGCCTAGCCCACAATTCATTCGGATTAGCCTCAGCATATAGAAAGGTCATACCATTAAAGACATTTAATCAATGCTTGATCCTTTATTTCACTCCAGAAAACGTACAAAGCATTCCCAATTGTGAACGACACAAATCGACCGCAATGTCCCTGACAGAGCCAATAGTTGAACGAGTTAATATCAAAGCGCTTGAATTGATCACCCAATAGCCTCATGTAACAAACTCGACATTTCAATGTTGCCTAATTAAATTAATCTTCCTCTAACCCTCAAAGGAATAGACTTCATGCTAAATAGCCAAACAGCAGAATCCGTTATTGATCACGCTCTGTTACTGGGAGCAGACTTTGCTGAACTTTTCGTTGAAAAGAATGAAACCAACGTTGTCAGCACACTCAGTGATGAAGTCCAGTCTGTAGAATCGGGTATTAATTTTGGCATCGGTCTCAGACTGGTTTACGGCACCAAGGTTTTATATGGCTATACCAATAAGACTGATCAGGACGAATTGTTACGCATCGCGTCGGTACTGGCAGCTAAAGATTTAAGAGATCCCGTTAGCACAACAAAATCATTCAATTTTAGTCAAATGACCGACATCCACCCAGCCCGAAAAATCCTATCCGTTGATGCTGAAATTGAAAGCAAGGTTGCCTATTTAATGTCGGCTGACCGTGCTGCCAGAGCAGCGGGAAAGAAAATATCACGAACACGTGGTTCGTGTATGCAACGAGAGCAGCGCGTCGAAATATTTAATAGCGAAGGTTTACACACGAATGACCTGCGCAATTACATTCGAGCCAATTTAACCGCCATCGCGTCGGATGATGGCGAACAAGCGACAGGCAGTTGGAACGACGGTGGTTTGTTGGGGTGGGAAATTGAAGCGGGAATCAATCCACAGAAAACCGGTGAAGAAGCGGCCAGACAGGCGCTGGTTAATCTAACGGCCAAGCCTTGCCCTTCTGGCCGAATGCCAGTCATCATTGGCAATGGATTTGGCGGCGTCATCTTCCACGAAGCCTGCGGACACTTACTGGAAACTACGTCAGTCGCTAAAAAAGCATCGGTATTCCACGACCAAATGGGTGAAATGATCGCCAGTTCAAAGGTTAATGCAGTAGACGATGGAACCATGGCAAATGAATGGGGCTCGATCAATATTGATGATGAAGGCATGGCGACGCAACGAACCCAACTTATTAAAGATGGTAAGTTAACTAATTTTCTGGTCGATCGTATTGGTGCCCAGCAAACTGGTTATGCGCGCTCTGGTTCAGGCCGCCGAGAATCCTACAAGTTCGCACCTGCGTCGCGTATGCGTAACACCTTCATTGAGCCAGGTGACGCTAAGATAGACGATATGATCGCTTCTATCGATAAGGGTATTTACGCCTCTCACATGGGTGGTGGTTCTGTTCAACCGGGTACTGGTGAGTTCAACTTTGCGGTCACCGAAGGTTACTATATCGAAAACGGCAAAATTCAATTTCCGGTCAAAGCAGCAACCTTGATTAGTACCGGACCAAAAGTACTCAAGGAAATTTCCATGATAGGAGAAGATTTTTCGCTGGCCTGTGGCATGTGTGGATCAATTTCTGGTGCTGTACCGACTACTGTTGGACAGGCGACGTTAAAGGTTGATGACATACTGGTAGGAGGTAACGCCTGATGAAGACCACAAACATAACGACAGCACAAATGGCTGAGCAGGTATTAGACCAAGTCATGAGTGCCGGTGCAACTGGTGACCTTATCATCGACGAAGGAGAAACGCTTTCTCTCAAAGCACGAGACGGCGAACTAGAAGAATACAAGGTAAGCTCAAGCCGAATCTTCGGATTACGTGTGATTAAAAACGGTCATATTGGCACTGCCTACAGTGAAGCAGTTGATGATGGCGCTTTGAGTTCAATGGTTGGTCAGGCTTTAAATAACGCTAGTTTTGTCAAGGTAGAGTCTCATGAAAAAATCCTCCCAAACTCTGGCCATCTGAAAACTGATGATGACTTGTTATGCCCCCTAGAGCATGTCTCGATTGAGCAAAAGATTCAAATGGCGTTAGAGATCGAAAGCAAACTAACTGCGAAAGATAAAGTAAAAAACGTGCCCTACAATGGTATTCAGGATACAACTAGCCAACGACATATTTTCTCAAGCGCTGGATTACGAGCACTTACACGTAGCCGCATGTGCGCCTCATATGCTTATGCATTAGTAGAAGACGGCGAAAATAGTGCTATGCAAGGTACGAGTCAGGTATCACGATTATTTTCCGGTTTAAACGCATCCAACGTAATTGATAAAACCTATGAAAAATGTATCGGTTTGCTTGATGGGAAACCCATTCCAAGCAAACACTATGATGTGATTTTTGATAAGGACTGTCAGACATCCGTGTTTGGTGTTTTTTCTATGATGTTTTCAGGTAAAGCCGCGAAGGATGG
>JBLILW010000066.1:0-10775 GCA_047638435.1 Urechidicola sp. | reverse complement strand
GTCACTAGGAACCTGTCGGAATTAGGATAAATCGGCTGCAAATATGTGTGCTCGACACTTTGGTCTTAACGGTTTGATTTCAATTTCTCAGGATCAGTAATTAATGTTTGCCTTTGACTCTAATGCCCTTTTAGTATTGACGGTTATAGGGTTGAGAATATAATACTATGTTCGTTTTAAATGCGTGTCTAAACCGCCGAATCAGTATTCCTGAACCGGTTTGCGTTGATTTTTAGTCGCCCAGTTTTTATGATGACGAAGATACTCCATTCAACTTTCACATGTTAATTGGGTTCAATTTCTGAAAATATAGTCAATCTAGTCTATAGGTAGCATGTAAATACAAATCTCTATGAGGCTTAATATGACAGTTGATACCAAAATTTCTAATGATAGTGAGAAAGTAACCATTTCGGTTACAGGTAAATTCGATTTTAAGCTCCATGATGCTTTTAGAGGCGCCTACTCAGATACTAACGGACCCGGTGCAGAGTATATTGTGGAATTATCGCAGACAGACAGCATTGATAGCTCTGCCCTTGGTATGCTACTGCTACTACGTGACCACGCAGGTGGTGGGTCGTCTGATATTACAATATCAAATGCTTCGGGGGTCGTGAAAAAGGCATTAGATGTCGCTAATTTTTCAAAATTATTTAAAGTCTGATAGATTATCATTGTGAGCAAATACGCAAAATAAAGAGACTGTCAGCACATGGCTATTGACTGTATTGGGCGTCCTCATTGAAAAGGAGTCTGTGCCCTATGAAAGAAATATAATAAGTCTGAGTTGCACGGATATTTTGTTTATTTCAACTGAGACCATCAAAGAAGGTTCTGATCTCAGTATCGTGTTAACAAAGAGTAATTCAATTATCCCGCCGATGGACACAGACACAACGGTAACTAGAGTGATGGATAGTTGAGTGCATGAAATAGGTCTTAAGATAGTGAAATGTGACTAGAGTTTCTTGAGCCGTTTGGTCAGATACATTACTATAATTTGGGCAGCAAGGAATAAGAACTTCCTTTCTAGTGGTAAATTTGAGAATAATAATGACCAATTGTGGAAATTTAGACGCAGCAGTTAAACAACAGCAATTACGAGTTCTTTATGGCACTTTAAACTTTAGCCTAATCGGCTCGCTAGTGAGTGTTCTTTTCATACTGACTATTTTCTGGGAAGTCATAGCCGAAGAAATTCTGGTGACCTGGGCGTTTATTTCAATTGCCATTCAACTATATCGATTGTTTGATTCAAACCGTTTTTTGCTTATTGCGGACAGTGATTTTAAGGTTGAATATTGGAACAGGCGATTTCACCTAAATTTGCTTCTATCTACTCTGGTTTGGTCGGTTGGTGGGACTATTTTTTTCCTCCCAGATTCTATTTTGCATCAAGTATTGCTGGTGTTTCTATATGCTGGAATAGCCGCCGGTGGATATGGTTCGCTATTGCCCAGCTTTCGGGCCGTATTGATGTTCATACCTTTGCTACTAATCCCCATTGCTATTAATTTCCTAATTATATCCGATTTCATCAGTGCCATTATGGCGGCATTCATTGTTTTTTTCATTGTGGTTACAGTTTCGAATGGGCGACGGATCAATAGCAGTATTATTGAAAGCTATCGATTGAGCTATGAAAATGAACAGCAAACGCTAGCCCTTAATAAGGCGCGTATTGCGGCCGAAGATGCCAACCAGATGAAGAGCTCTTTTCTGGCTAACATGAGTCATGAAATTCGAACACCGATGAATGGCGTTATTGGTATGGTGCAATTGCTGGAGGATACGCCGTTATCCGATGAGCAAAAAGCCTACCTGAATTCCATTTCTCGTTCGGGTGACAGCCTGTTACTTATTATTAATGATATTCTCGACTTTTCCAAACTTAATTCTGAAAAGGCAGAATTGGAATCCATCGCATTTGATCTTGAGCGTGTGTGCCAAGAATGTTTAGAGATGATTGATGGAAATGCGGTAAATAAGGAGGTTGAAGTAATATTGGATTATCTACCCGATTGTCCTCGACGGTTTATTGGCGATCCTTCTCGATTTCGTCAGGTACTCCTTAACTTGTTGGGAAATGCACTAAAATTCACAGATCAGGGTTATATCCGATTAGGAGTGTCTTTTAAAGCAGAGGGTAATGGCATTTATCAACTTCGTATGGAAGTTGAAGATAGCGGTATCGGGTTAAAGCCCGAAACGATTAAACATTTGTTTGACGAGTTTATCCAAGCTGATAGCAGCACCACTCGGCAATATGGAGGTACTGGATTAGGGCTGGCAATCACCAGGAAACTAGTTGAGTTAATGCAAGGTAAAATAGGTGTAGAGTCTGTTTACGGTGAAGGGGCCACGTTTTGGATAAACGCACGATTACCCTCAGCCCTAGAACCAGCAACACTTAAAGTGTCATCTCTTGAAGGCATACGAGTATTGTTGATTGATGACAATCGACAAACTCGGCGTATCTTTAAACAGTTACTTGAACATATGGGTATGGATGTTAGTACTCTGTCCGACCCAGCGCAGGCAGTGGGTTTGCTTAGGGATAAAAATCAAGCTAACACACCCTTCCAAATCGCAATCCTGGATCACATTATGCCTGAGGTCAATGGAGAAGAGTTGGGTATAAAAATCCGAACGGATAAACAGCTAAGTGGCTTGAAATTACTTATATTTTCATCCACAGGCCAAAAAGGCGATGCCGCATATTTCTCGGATATTGGTTTTAATGGATATATAAATAAACTCTGTCGCTACGAAACGCTGCGAGCAATATTATCAAAGGCACTCAATCATAGCACTGGCAGCCCCATCATTACGCAACACAACACAGAAAAACTGACTCAGCCTAAAGAGACCTCACAACAGTCTTTCAATGCCTCTGTGCTATTGGTTGAAGATGTATTACCAAACAAGATAATTGCAAAGAAGTTTTTGACAAAAATGGGCATAGATGTCGACGTTGCCAGCAATGGTATCGAAGCACTGGAGTTGTTTAAGGCCAACGAATATGACTTGATATTTATGGATTGCCATATGCCGGAGATGGATGGTTACGAGGCGACCAAAGCCATTCGCAAGACAGAAAAAGAAAGCAATATAACGCCTATTCCAGTCATAGCATTGACGGCAAATGTAACCGACGATGATCATAAATTATGCGTACAGGCCGGTATGAATGATGTTGTGACTAAGCCATTCAAACGAGCAGATTTATCGAATTGTTTACATCAGTGGCTGCCCCCAGAAAACATATTATGACCATTATAGAATGGATAAAGGGAGGCGTCATTTTTATGGAATCACCGAGAAATACCCATCACTTAACCGAAAACTAGCGTTAACCAGAAGATATCAAGAGTCATGACTATTTAGGTAAATTTGAAACTGTTCTGGTGAGCGTTTGGGGCGTAAGTTGCAATAAGCCTTTTGCCCCCCTTTTTGAAAAATGGGGAGGTAAAACTGGCTCAAATTTAGAGAGAAAAAAAGTTTAATTATCTCTGATTGAATTTGGAAATACCTGGCTTCTCTATAAATTCCGATACGCTATTTACGCCGGCGTTTCCCACTGGCCGCCCGCGCCTTAACTGTATGCTCGCCACGCGACTGTGCTTTAGCGCCCTCAGTAATATCACCGAGAACATTCAAAACGTCATCAAACGTGGGTGCCTTGGAAATAGGGGTGCTGTCTAACGCCTGACGCATCGCCGCGACGTGTTCAGGAGATGTGCCGCAACAGCCACCGATAATTCTGGCGCCGGCATTACGCGCCATGATGGCGTAGTTAGCCATTATTTCTGGCGTGCCGTTGTAGACTATCTTTCCATTGACGAATTCAGGGATGCCGCAGTTGGCCTTTGCTATAATAACTGGATTGGTGCCTTCAACAGCAGTGGCTTTCATGTTTAAAACAGCAGCCACCACTTCGGAAGCACCGACACCACAGTTAGTGCCACAGGCGAGGGCATGAGGTTTGATCCTGTGATGCAACTTCATCATATCGGCTGCACCAACGCCCATCATGGTTCGGCCATTGGTGTCGAAGCTCATGGTGAAGACGATAGGTAAATCTGCCTGTGAGGCCCCTTTAACGGCAAGTTCCACTTCTTCCTGTGATGACATTGTCTCGACCCACAATACATCAGCACCACCCTGTTTGAGTGCCAGTGCCTGTTCTGCAAATGCAGCAATAGCCTCTTCCGGGAGCATTTCACCCAAGGGTGCGAGAATCTCGCCGGTCGGCCCTATCGCACCCGCGATAGCGACGGCTCGACCAGAGTCTTTGATTTGTTCCTTAAGGATAGTGACGGCAGCGATATTGAGCTCAGCGACTCGTTCTTGCGCCTTGTGAAGTTTTAAGCGATAGCGAGTGCCACCAAACGTGTTGGTTAAAACGATATCAGAACCGGCATCGATAAAACTACGATAGTGGGCCGCAATTTTTAATGGCTCTTCGACGTTCCACAATTCGGGGGCGTCTCCACTTTGTAACCCTAAGGCAAATAAGTTGGTTCCCGTTGCGCCATCAGCCAACAGGGTGTGCTTTTCAGAAAGCAATGTTTCAAATAGATTATCCAATTCGTTTTCCAGTGTTAGAGCCTGTTGGGTAGTCTTTTATAGCAATATTTAGGCTACAATTAAGCATAGGTTGCATTAAATCCAGCTGCATGCAAATATAAACATATCCTTATATGGTGTAAATAAGAAAATGCATAATCTAGATACTTTATTGGCCGGCTTGCGCGCAGCAGGTGAGCATACTCGACTCCGAATCCTTATCCTTTGCTCTCGTGGTGAGCTTAGCGTGTCCGAATTAGTGCAAATTTTGGGGCAAAGTCAGCCACGTGTCTCTCGGCACCTTAAGTTGATGGTTGAAGCTGGGTTGCTAGAACGATTACCCGAAGGTGCGCAAGTGTACTTTCGAGTATCTGACCGAAACCCAACCTCTAGTTTGGCGCATTCATTGATATCACTGATTCCCGAAACCGATACTTTATTAGTTCGAGATATGTCACGGCTCGATCAGGTGCGAGATAGCCGTGCAAAAAAAGCACAGGACTATTTCCAGCTGGTAGCACAAAGTTGGAACAGTATTCGCGCGATGCATGTGCCTGAGCAACAATTGGATGACAGGCTGTTAGATGTGATTGGTGATCAGCCGATTGGTGACTTGCTCGACATAGGAACAGGAACCGGTCGAGTGCTCGAAAGTTTATCGGGCCGTTTTTCACGAGGCATTGGCGTCGATATGAGCAGCGGCATGCTAGCAGTTGCCCGTAGCAAT
This sequence comes from Urechidicola sp., assembly GCA_047638435.1. Taxonomy (GTDB): domain Bacteria; phylum Pseudomonadota; class Gammaproteobacteria. The sequence continues at coordinate 5,476 of JBLILW010000066.1, read as the reverse complement.
ATAGAACAAGCCGGACTAACCCACGTTCATGTGCGCAAGGGAGACATGTACCATTTGCCCTTGGAGGATGTTTGCATCGACTTGGCTATCTTAAGCTTGGTATTGCATTACAGCGATAATCCTATTGAAGTCATACGCGAAGCGAGTCGTGTATTGCGTAGCAATGGTCGGTTGATCATTGTCGATTTTGCCGCACACACTGAAGAATATCTGCGAAGTGAATACAAGCATTTCAGGCTGGGGTTTTCGAATGACGAAATTATCAGTTGTTTTGAGGCTGCAGGTTTGACAGCAGATAAGGGTACCCAGCAGTTAGTGGGCGACCCGTTAACAGTTAAAATTTGGCAGGCTCAAAAGCGCAGCAATATTGAAAGTATCAGTCCATCTACTCTAATTGTGAACAAAGGCAGTCAATAAAGTGGAAGGCGATTAGCTAGGAGCCTGTCGGACTTAGGATTAATCTATTGCGGAAAAGTCATCTTGGCCAGATTTCTCGATCCAACTCGTTAAATAGAACAACAATTCGCCTCATTAGATCAAAAAACTTGACTCAAAATGGCTTCCCCTCGCTATAATTACCTAAGTCTGGCAGGCTCCTAGATGACTTCATAGCATCGTGGGCTAATTAGAGCCACATAATCCCAAGGTGCCTAACCTACGATAGCCAGCAATACACCCGCCGCAACGGCTGAACCAATCACGCCAGCAACATTTGGTCCCATCGCATGCATCAGCAAAAAGTTTTGAGGATTCGCTTCTAATCCAACCTTATTGGCAACTCGTGCCGCCATTGGTACTGCCGATACACCGGCCGATCCGATTAATGGATTAACTGCGCCACCCGTCATTCGATACATGACCTTACCCATGAGCACTCCTGCCGCAGTACCAATCGAGAAAGCAACCATGCCGAGTAGAAGTATGCCGATGGTTTCGAGGTTGAGAAATTTGTCGGCTGCCAGCTTTGAACCAACCGCCAATCCGAGAAAGATGGTGACAATATTAATCAATTCGCCTTGAGCTGTTTTACTTAGACGATCAACCACGCCACATTCTTTCAACAAATTACCAAAACAAAGCATGCCAACCAATGGTGTTGCCGAAGGCAGCAGCAAGAGGGTGATTAGCAGCAATGTCAGAGGAAATAGAATTTTTTCTAGTTTACTGACATGACGTAAAACAGACATTTTGGTTGAGCGCTCTTTCTCAGTCGTGAGCAGTTTCATGATGGGTGGCTGGATAATAGGTACCAGTGCCATATAGGAATAAGCTGCGACAGCGATGGCACCCAGCAGGTCGGGTGCTAACCGAGACGCAACATAGATGGCGGTCGGTCCATCCGCACCACCAATGATGGCAATCGCGGCTGCATCAGCCATGGAAAACTCCATGCCAGGAACCATATTCATCGCGACCGCGCCGAAAAGAGTGACAAAAATACCAAACTGGGCCGCTGCGCCCAAAATCATCAAGCTTGGTCGAGCGAGCAATGGACCGAAGTCGGTCATTGCGCCAACACCCATAAATATCAATAACGGGAACACGCCAGTTTCGATACCAGAATGGTACAGAATACCAAGTAAGCCATCAGGGCCAGCGATTTCTGCTATTGGAATATTAGCGAGAACCCCACCAAAGCCGATAGGCAATAACAAAAGCGGTTCGAAACCTTTCGAGATTGCGAGATAAATGAGTAATGAACTGATGACAATCATAACCACTGAGCCAACTGTAAAGTTGGCTATACCTGTGGAAGCCCAGAGCTGCAATAAACCTTGTTCCACTGTCTTAACCCACTGTCATCAGAGTTTGTTCTGCCTGAATGGCATCGCCCTTATTCACGCTTATCGATAGCACCGAACCACTGCAGTGGCTGCGCACTTCGGTTTCCATTTTCATCGCTTCGATGATCATTACGGGATCACCGTCATTAATTTGTTGACCGACTGAGACTAAATTTTCTATGACACTACCCGATAGTGGCGCCTTGATTGCAGTGCCCTCTGTCGTGGTTGAAGCAGCGGGTGTAATTTGGCTGATATCGCTATTATTACCGTCACCACCGGGGCCAACAACAACATCATACTGTGTCCCATTGACGCTGACTTTATAGCTTTCGGCTGCGAAATCAGACGTTGACGCGGCAGGTGCGGCAGCTGTTTGAGCTGCAGGCTCATTGCCAGGTGCTGGTTCGAAAGCATCTGGATTATCCCGATTCTTTAGAAAGTTAATACCAACCTGCTGAAATAGCGCATAGATCAACACATCATCCACTTCGTCTTTTGCCAGCTTAATGCCATCTGTCTGAGCGAGACCTTTAAGCTCATCGGTTAAACGGTCCATCTCCGGGGCAAGTAAGTCAGCAGGACGGCAGGTAATTGGCTCCTCGCCATTCAACACGCGTTCCTGTAATGCTGCATCTACCGGTGCTGCTGTTGCACCGTATTCACCTTTTAATACGCCTGCGGTTTCCTTGCTGATCGATTTGTATCGCTCACCACTGAGCACATTAATAACCGCTTGAGTGCCCACAATTTGAGAGGTTGGAGTGACTAATGGGATATAACCCAAATCCTTGCGAACTTTGGGAATTTCAACTAATACTTCGTCGAAACGATCCATCGCGTTTTGCTCGCGTAGCTGACCTTCAAGATTAGTGAGCATGCCGCCTGGCACCTGGGCCGTTAAAATACGGGGATCAACACCCTTCAAAGAACCTTCGAATGCGGCATATTTTTTGCGCACATCACGAAAGTACATCGAGATTTTTTCAAGTGAATCAAGATCAAGACCTGTCGCCCGTTCAGTGTCTTCAAGAATAGACACAAAGGTTTCTGTAGCCGAGTGACCATAAGTCAAACTCATAGAAGAAATTGACGTATCGAGCATGTCGATACCCGCTTCGATAGCCTTTAAATAGGTCGCTGTCGACAGCCCCGTGGTCGCATGGCAGTGCATGGTCAGCGGGATATTACAGGTTGCCTTGATACGGGTAACTAGCTCTTCGGCAACATAAGGCTTTAATAGTCCAGCCATGTCTTTAATACAAATCGAGTGGCTACCCATGTCTTCCAGACGCTTCGCCATATCGACCCAAATGTCATTATTGTGAACTGGGCTAATGGTGTAGGAAAGCGTGCCCTGCGCATGCTTCCCTGTTTTGATGGTTGCTTTGATCGCTGTCTCAAGGTTACGCATGTCGTTCATGGCATCGAAAATACGGAACACATCCATACCGTTGACGGCACAACGCTCGACAAATTTTTCGATGACGTCATCGGCGTAGTGGCGATATCCCAGGGCATTTTGGCCGCGAAGTAGCATTTGCATTGGCGTGTTCGGCATGGCTGCCTTTAGTTTGCGTAAACGCTCCCATGGGTCTTCACCTAGAAAACGAATACAGGCATCAAAAGTGGCACCGCCCCAGGTTTCTAAAGACCAATAACCGATCTTGTCTAACTCGGCAGCGATAGGCAGCATATCTTCGATTCGAAGGCGTGTTGCAAATAATGATTGGTGTGCGTCGCGCAAAACGACATCAGTAAGTAAAAGAGGATTGGCCATGGACTGAGTACCTGGAAAGTTGCGTGCCTTATTTATTAGGCTATTTAAGTTAGTATATTAATTTCAATATATTAACTAAATCGAATCGACATTTATAGATTACCTAAACTACCGGTTTCTAAACTTATGGATAGCCGTCTGGATGGCTGCGATGTGTTGGGTGTTGACTGTTGGTGATGTGGGCGCAGCTGAAGCAGCACGTGTTTTTGCAGATGGATCAACAAATTTTTCTTCGGGCACCAGTTTCGAAATAGTGGAAATAATGCCAATAAGCAAAACAAGTATGACAAAGACAGATCCCATCCCGAGGCCGAGCAATTGCAAGCTTTGAGCGAAAAGTTGATCAATATTCATATTTTCAATCCATTAAGTGAATTCAAATTTATCTTTAGAGAATTATACTATAATTATTATTATTAATTATAAGCTTAATCAAAAACACTGGAAAATTCTATCCTATGCATTGCCTGAGTTAATAGTAAGCCCGACAGGCTCCTAGGAGCTTCTAAAATGGCTCTTGCCCTAATCTGGGGCGAGTGAGATTAATCCAGTCGTTGGCGGCCTCTGACGTAATTCAAAAAAACTCAAGCTATCCCTGCTTTGGTTAATAGTTGCTGCGAAATGCTATTGTGTTGTTTGACCAGTGCAGGAATATCTAATCCGGGTATTTGACTATTTTCGACAACAATCCTCCCATTGATAATCGACAGCCAGGCTGTGCCAGGTGTGCAGGTGAGCAATGATGCGACTGGGTCACTCATGCCGCCCGCATGGGGCAGGTCATCGATACGGAAGGCAACAATGTCGGCTGCCTTGTCTACTTCGAGGCTGCCAATGTCATCCCGACCTAAGGTCGCCGCGCCGCCCAATGTTGCTAGCTCAAGGGCTTCACGAGCCGAAAAACGTCCCGCATTAGACTCGAAACCTGGCCAGCCAACTCGTTGTAATAACATGGCTTGCCTTGCTTCGCCCAACAAATGATTGCCGTCATTACTGGCCGATCCATCGACACCCAAGCCTATTCGAACATTAGCATCAGTCATTTCACGAATGGGTGCAATGCCCGACGCGAGAATCATATTGCTACTCGGGCAATGACAAACGCCAGTTTTAGTCTTTGCCAGGGTGTCGATTTCGTCTGCGTCAGGATGAACCATGTGTGCGTACCACACATCGTCGCCAGTCCATCCCAAACTTTCCATGTATTGCAATGGACGCATACCGAACTTTTCTTCACAAAACCGATTTTCATCGATGGTCTCAGCTAAATGGGTATGCAAGTTAACACCCTTATATTGGCGCGCTAGCTGTGCGCTGCGTTTCATTAAGTCAGCAGTCACGCTAAACGGTGAACAAGGCGCAAGGCCAATGCGCAGCATTGAATAAGGTTCGGGATCATGAAAGGTTTCGATTACTCGAATGCAGTCTGTGATGATGTCAACTTCATCTTCACAGACACTATCCGGTGGCAAACCGCCCTGACTTTGACCGAGACTCATGCTGCCACGGGTCGGATGAAAACGTACTCCCAGTTCCTTCGCAGCTCGAATTTCATCGTCGAGCTTGGCGTCGTTAGGGAACAGGTAAAGATGATCTGCAACCGTCGTTGCGCCTGATAATAGCAATTCAACCAGACCAAGTTTGGCGCTAACGTAAACCGCCTCAGCATCCATCTGCCCCCAGATTGGATAGAGTGTTTGTAGCCAGTCAAATAGTGATAACCCTTCGGCGGTACCGATGCTTCGAGTGAGTGTTTGATACAAATGGTGGTGACAGTTGATTAAGCCGGGTAAAACAATCGTGCCGCTGGCATCTATTCGGCGATCAATTTTGAGTGAGTTTTTCTTAAGCCACTGCTGAGATTCAATGGTGGTACCAATGAATACGATTTTATTATTCTCAGTCACCAACG